>NZ_JALAHD010000005.1 GCF_022712095.1 Chryseobacterium sp.
ATCCCACGCTCCTCTCAATGTAAGAAGCCCGTTTAACATACCTCCCCAAGACGGAGCGATCAGCATGATAGAGAATCCTGTTCCCAATGCCTGAGCCCAAGCAGGTAATGCAGTATACTGAAGGTGGTGAGGACCAGCCCAAAGATATACGAAGATCAAAGACCAGAAGTGGATAATTGAAAGTTTATATGAAAATACCGGCCGTTCTGCCGCTTTAGGCATAAAGTAGTACATCAGACCCAATACAGGAGTTGTTAATACGAATGCTACTGCATTGTGACCATACCACCATTGTACAAGAGCGTCTTTTACACCGGCATACATTGAATAAGATTTCCAGCTTGTGAAAGATAGAGGAACTTCAAGGTTATTGAAGATATGCAGCATTGCCACGGCAATCCATGTTGCAATAAAGAACCAGATAGCTACATAAAGGTGTCTTACTCTTCTCTTGGCAATGGTACCAAACATATTGATTCCGAAGATTACCCAAGAAACAGTAATTAATATATCGATAGGCCACTCATGTTCCGCATATTCTTTTGAAGTATTGATTCCCATTAAGAAGGTAATAACTACACTTAGAATCATGATCTGCCATGTCCAGAAATGCAGCCAGGACAGTGTGTCACTGAACATTCTTGTTTTAAGCAGTCTCTGCATACAGTAATAAGCCCCGCAGAAGAATGAATTACATACAAATGCGAAGATCACCGCACTTGTGTGAAGCATTCTGATTCTTCCAAAGCCTAAAGCACCTTGAGTGTTTATTAAACCTTGGATATTTCCAGAAGCTAAACTCTTAATGGTGGTATCATCTGTACCGAATAAGAATTCGGGAAGTTCCGGGTAAAATAGCATTAATGCTGCTGTAAGCCCTAAGATAAAACCAATGATTCCGAATACAATAGTTGCATATAAAAATGCTCTGACAATAGTATTGTCATAATTAAACTTTTGAGTCTCCATAACTTCAAATATGTTTTTTTAGCGTCTATGATAAATAATTCTTAATTGAAATTTTTATTAATAAATTTTTATTATGCATAAAATATCATTAAAAACTTAATTCCATTGAGAATAAATATCATGTAGATGTATAATGTTTTGCCAAAGGTATTTATTAACTTTGTCGAAATCTAGTTGAATTACTTCTAAACCATACTAAAAACTACTAAAACAAATGCGATGAAAGAATGTGGACAAACTATCAGAAAAATACGTAGAAATAGGGATTTTACTCAAGAATATATGGCTTTTGAAATGGGAATTTCACAAAAGGCCTATTCAGATATTGAAAATTCCAAAAGTAGGATGAATTTGGAGAATTTGTCAAAGATAGCTCAGATCTTAGATATTGAGCCATCAGAGATTTGTAGTATATCAGGAAAATGCTCCAGTGATTGTGCGGAGAAATATTATAGCTTAATTGATTATATGAGAGAAAATAATATTCCTATTCCTGAGGAATATTTATAATTATTCTTTCAAACAATATTGTTGACAAATTCAAGTTATATATTTGCGGCAATACTTTCATTATATTGTGTGTAAGGTATTGTACGAATATTTGGTAAATAATAAAAACCATCCTTTTGGATGGTTTTTTTGTTTAAGATGATAAATCAGAATGAGGTGATCACAGATCTTCCCAATACTTTACCTTCTTTTAAACGTCTGAAAGCATCATCTACTTCATCTATGCTGATTGTTTCGGAAACGAGATCATCAAGGTTCATACGTCCCTCCAGATACATTTTGGCATACATCGGAATATCATGTTTCAGGTTGGTGGAACCCATCCATACACCTTCTATCTTTTTATTTTGAGCAATTAATCCCTCAAATCCCGGTACAGGAATTTCCGTTTTGGGTTTCTGAAGTCCAATCAAATAAGCACCACCGCCTTTTCTGGCCATGCCAATAGCCTGCTGGGCAGTAGGTATTAAACCGATGACTTCAAATGCAGCATTCACACCTCCATTAGTAATTTCTCTTACTTTGGCAATAGCATCTTCTTTACCGGAATTGATGGTATGGGTTGCTCCAAATTTTTTGGCAAATTCCAGTTTTTCATCTACAAGATCTATAGCAATAATAGTTGTAGCTCCAGCTACTTTGGCTCCGGAAATTGCATTTAAACCGACTCCTCCGGTTCCTATAATAGCCACGGAATCCCCCGGACGTATATGTGCAGTATTGATGATTGCACCTGCTCCAGTTACCGTGCTGCATCCTAAAATACAGGCTTTATCAAAAGGAATCTCATCCGGAACCTTTGCCAGCTGATGTTGATGAACCAAAGCTTCACCTGCAAATCCTCCCAATCCATATTGTTGGAATAAAAACTGATCAGAATTTTTAAATTTTACTCTTGGCTTCTGATCTTTAGTACGTAAAGTATATTCCGGATGTTCACATAAATAAGTGTGACCACTTAGGCATTCCTGGCAATGACCACAGAATTGGATCAAGCAGCCTACCACATGGTCACCTTTTTTGAATTCTGTAACCAGCTCACCGACATTTTCTACAATACCGGCTATTTCATGTCCTAATAATGTCGGGAAAGGAGAACCATATCCTTCGTCACGGATATGAAGATCTGAATGGCATAGACCCGATGCTTTTACCGTTATATGAACTTCATATCCTATAGGTTGGTCCAATTCTCCCTCTACAGTTTCAAATGCAGATCCCAGATTATTTACAACAGACATTTTCATAGTACTTATCTTTATTATTAATGTTTATAATTGTTCGATTTTGATGGTTTTTTCATTTAAGAATTCACGAATTCCACTCAAATAGTGATCACGTCCATATCCTGAACGTTTTGTTCCTCCAAACGGAATTTCAATTTCCATGGATAATGGGAAAGGCCTGTTGATGGCTACGGAACCTGTTTCAATTTGTTTAGCGACTTTCACTGCTCTTTCTTCATCACTGCAGAATACTGTTCCTCCTAAGCCGAAATCTGTATTGTTGGCAAGTTTAATAGCTTCTTCTTCATTTTGTGCTACATACAGCATCAGTACAGGTCCAAAAACCTCTTCCTTAGCAATAGGGTTATTTTCATCGATGTCTGTTAAAATTGTAGGTTCCATAAAAGCGCCTACTGTTCCGATACGTTTTCCTCCTGCTATTAATTTAGCCCCATGGTCTACAGCGGTCTGTATTTGTTTAAGAACATCTTCCATAGCATGTTCACTGCTTAAAGGTCCCATTGTAGTGTCTTCTTTTAGAGGATCTCCTACCTTGATAGTTTTGATTCCTTCTTTTATGCCTTCCAGTACTTGATCGGCAAAGTCTTTTAATACGATGATTCTTTTGGATGAAACACAGATCTGTCCGCAGTTTCCGAATCTGGCCATAATAATCAGCTTGATGATTTTATCCAGATTCTTATCATCTAAAACAATAAGAGGATCACTGCCACCCAATTCAAGAGTAGTCTTTTTTAAATTTTTTGCAGCAGCAGAAGCGAATGCGGATCCGGCTCTTTCACTTCCTGTTAACGTTGCAGCTTTTACACGTGGATCATCCACTAATGTATCTATGTTCTTACTGGAAAGGAATATATTTTTATAAACCCCTTCAGGAAGACCGGAATCTTTAAAGATTTGCTCCACAGCTAAAGCACATTGAGGTACATTGGAGGCATGTTTTAGCATATAGGTATTTCCTGCCATGATATTTCCTGCTGCGGTACGGATAATTTGGTAATATGGAAAATTCCAGGGTTGGACACTAAGTAGGAGACCAATAGGTTCGTAAGATATGAATGCTTTTCCGGAAAGGGATTGAATAGGAGAGTCTTTTAGAAATTCTTCTGCATTTTCAGCATAATAATCTAATATATGAGCGGAAAACATTACTTCACCTATTCCTTCCTTCAAAGGTTTTCCCATTTCTATAGCAGCATATTTAGCAAGTTCATTTTTTCTTTCCCTGAATAGTTCTGCTGCTTTTTTGATGACTTTTGCACGTTCTGCAAATGAGGTCTTTTTCCAGCTTTTGTAAGCTTCTACTGCTTTATCCAGTGCTTTGTCTAAATCTTGTTTTGAAATTTCGTCAAATGTTTTTTCTATTTTTCCGGTAGCCGGATTAAGTGATTTGTATACTGCTTTTTGTTCCATGTTATAGATTTAATTAAAATTAAAAAAATAAAACAATCGTTTGATTGATTATTTTATAAAATTAGAAATAGCAGATCAAATGACAAAATATCTTACCCTATTTTATAATTTTATTTATTTATTGAATAAGGATATTTTATACTATTTTTCTATAATAAGAATTATTTAACAGTTTTTTAAGAATATAATATGATTATTTTTATATATAACACAAAGTATAACTTTTTACTTTTGCTTTATCCAGTAAAATAGATGAGGAATAAGTAAAGGTGTAAAGATTAAGGTACTGGTTAACCCTCCTATAATAACAGTAGCGAGTGGTCTCTGAACATCAGACCCGATTCCTGTTGACGTCGCAGCAGGAATGAGTCCTAAAATAGCCAGGATCAATATAGATAAGATAGCTCTTAGTTGTTCTTTAGCTACTTTATTGATCTGTCCCTGTTGGATGCTTTGTCCCTTTATAGATCTGTTGAGAGCAGATACTAAAACCACTCCGGCCATTACGGAAATTCCGAATATAGAAACGAAACCGACTCCTGCGGAAACATTGAAATAGTAACCTCTTAAAAGTAAGGCAATAATACCTCCTGCTAGTGCAAACAGAATACAGGACATGGTAATAAGAGTATCTTTTACATTTTTGTAAAGAAGGAACAGTAAGGAAAACACAAGCAGTATAGTCAATGGTATGGTTAATGCCAGTTGCATTCCTGCACGTTCCAGATTTTCATATTGTCCACCGTAAACGATACTGTATCCTTTCGGTATATCAACTTTGTCTTTAATTCTTGATTTAAGTTCGCTTACAAAACCTCCCTGATCGCGCCCGGAAATATTGGCTCTTACCGTAATCATTCTTTTGTTGCTATAACGGTAAATGTTGGTTTGACCGGCTACAAATTCAATGCTGGCTAATTCTCCCATCGGAATCAAAGCACCGGAAGCTGACGTGACAAGAAGTTTTTTGATTTCATCAATATTGTTTCTGTATTGAGGTAAGTAACGGACTAAAATATCGTAACGTTTTGTTCCGTCATATAAAACAGAAATATATTTTCCTCCGATAGCGGCTTCTATCATATTCTGAATATCTGAAACATTAATTCCGTAACGGGCAGCTTCCTCACGGTTAATAGTAATAGCTAGCTGTTCCTGGGTTCCTTCCTGTTCTATATTAACCCCCTTACTGCCTTCCATAGATTGCATAATGGAAGCAATCTTGTCAGCTTTGGTTCGCATCATGCCGAGGTCCTCTCCTACGATAGATACGGCAAGATCCGCAGCGCTTCCTGTTACAATCTCCATCACCTGATCTATAATAGGCTGGCCGGAAGTGAATTGTACACTGGGAAGCTGCTTTTCCAGATCAGAAGTAATCTGATGTACCAGTTCTTTTTTAGAAATGGTATCCGTCCATAGTTTATAATCTTTTAATCCGATAAGTATTTCATTCCGGTTTGATGGGAACGGATCTGTTCCGTCATCATTTCTTCCGGTTTGGGTAATGACAAAATCAATTTGAGGGTATTTGGAAACAGTCTCTCGAATTTTTGGCGCTGATTTAGCATTTTCCTGTATGGTTATTCCGGCTGGAAAATTTCCTCTTAAGAAAATAGAACCCTCATCCAGCTCAGGTAAAAATTCCGTGCCCAGAAAGATCCCGCACCCGATGAGAAGAATGATCACAGTGAATCCTACTATCACTGTTTTTTTGTAAATATGGGATGACCAGGACAATAATTTCTGATACGCTGTATCAAAAAAATTAAGAACAAAATTTTGATGCTCTTTTATTTCTTTGTTTTCATTAATCGCTTTTTGGAAAACAAAAGATATCAGTACTGGAATTACAGTTAAAGCAAATATCATTGCTCCCACTACGGCGAAAGATAGAGTAAGAGCCATTGGGGTAAATAGTTTACCTTCTACTCTTGTCATAAGAAGAATAGGCATATAGGCCAGAATGATGATACTGACGGAAAAGAAGATTTCTTTTGAAACTTCATTGGCAGACTGGATAGTCAAAGGGATGATGCCTTTCTTTTTATCAGAAGGAAATGATTTGTGATAGCCCCTCATAAGGTGTTCTACCATCACAACGGCACCATCCACAATGATTCCAAAATCTATCGCGCCAAGAGAAAGTAAATTAGCCGGAATCCCTGTAATCCGCATAATAATAAAAGCAAATAGTAGAGAGAACGGAATGGTGATTGCCACGACTAAAGCACTTCTTATATTTCCCAGAAAGAATATCAGGATAATAATAACGATACTTACTCCTTCGAATAGAGTTTTTCCAACAGTATGAAGAGAGTTGTCTATAAGAAAACTACGGTCATATAGAGGACGGATTTTTACTCCGTCAGGTAGTTCATTTTCCTGGAGTTCAATTAGTTTCTCTTTCAGGTCTTTTAATGATTCGCTGGGGTTTTCATACCGGCGAAGCAGAATTATTCCTTCTACACCACTATTGACAGTTATTTTTTCTTTTGGGATGCTATATCCCAAAACACCATTAGGAGGAGGAGGGGCTATTTCCACGCTGGCAACATCTCTTATATAAACAGGAGTTCCATTTTCAGACTTAAGAACTATATTTTCGATATCTTTTTCTGTTTTCAGGGTACCAAGACCTCTGACAGCAAAACCTTGCCCTCCACGTTCGAGGATATTTCCTCCTGAGTTTTGGTTATTTTGGGAAACTGCTTCTTCAATGTCTGAGATACTGAGATTGTATTTTCTTAATTTATTTGGATCAGAGAGAATATGGAACTGCTTAAGCGGACCTCCAAATGTTGTTACATCCGCTACACCTTTGGTTTGGAGCAAATAAGGTTTAATTACCCAGTCCTGAAGGTCCCGTAATTGAGTAGGGGAAAAGGTAGAAGGAGCTTCTACCACGTAACGGAAAATTTCTCCGACAGCAGTGGATAATGGTGCTAACTCAGGAGTTACTCCTTCCGGTAATTCAGCAGTAGCTAGACGCTCCATGACCTGCTGACGTGCAAAATAATCATCGGTTCCGTCCTGAAAAGTAAGCTGAACAACGCTAAGTCCGAAAATGGTTCTGCTTCTTGAATCCAGTACATTAGGTGTATTTTGTAAAGCCCTTTCTATGGGAACGGTAACCTGCTGTTCCACCTCTTCCGTAGCTCTTCCTTCATAAGGAGCTACGATAATTACGTTAGTATCAGCAATATCAGGGTAAGCTTCAATCTTAAGCTGAGTAAAACACCAATATCCGATCAGCATTAATAGAAAACTGATACCGGTTACAAGCCAACGGTTATTGAGAGAAAATACAATTATCTTTTTAATCATGAATTCTTGGATTTAATAGCCGAAAGAGAGACCTTTCAGCTGCATGGAACCATTATTTACAACCTGTTCATTATTTTCTATACCATCGAAAATGACAATTCTGTCACCGATTTGCTGACCGGTTATTATTTCTCTTCTCTCAAAATTGGATGGTGATTTTTTAATAAAGACATAGCTTTTTCCCTGGACTGTTATGACTGAGTTTTTATCAATATTGATAAAATCACCTTCACTGACTTCAAATGAAACTGTAGCAAACATCCCGGCTCTGAGCTTGTTGGTATTATTATTTACGATGATTCGGACCTTTGTCATTCTGCTGATATTATCCATAACATCGGCAATCCCGCTTATTGTACCAGTAAATGTTTCATTGGGATAAGACGTAAATTTCACGGTACATTGGGCTCCGGTTTTTATCTTATTAATTTGATTCTCTGAAATATCAGCAATGATCCATGCATCTTTAGCAGGATTATTAATCAGTTTATCAGGATTAAAACCTGCAGATTTAAGTATGGAAGTATGTTCAATAATCAAACTTTTTTCTGCAATAAGATCTGCTTCTGCAGATGCTTTTTCAGATTGGGCAATTGATTTTTCACTTTCTGCTAAAAGTTTATCGGTACGGGCATCTGCTACGTCTTTTCCTGTGGCTGATCCATGTCGGGCTAAATCAAGGAAACGATCTATTTCAATTTGTTTTTGCCTGATGATCGCTTCTTTTTGTTTAATTACTGCTTCTTTTTGCTTTACTATAGCTTGTTTTTGGGCAATAGCAGAACGGTGATTAAGTAATTCGGAGTAATTGGAAGTAAGTTCAGGATTGCTGAAAACAACCATATTATTATTAATCGAGGTAGCAACTATCTGTGCAGGGGCGATCAGATCGGCACTGATAAGTTGTGTTCCCGCTGTTTCTGTGGTAAAGAAATTTGCGCTTTGCGGATCAGGGATTCTGATGTTAATTCCATCCTTGCTTACTATAGGTGAATGAATAACCTTCTGTTCCTTAGCTTCATCTTTGCATGAAGAAAAGGACAGGAATATAATGAGTAATAAGAATATATTATTTGAGTTCATATTATCGGGCTAAATTTTTTAGAAGACCTATGCTGTTGAGAAGCTGTATCTCACTTTGTCTGTATTGCTTGATAGTTTCAAAGTATTGTTGCTGGGTTTCCAGCCAGGACCGCTGGGCCTCAAGAAAATCTATTATTGTGGTTCCACCTCTTGTGTATGCATACTTTACATTATTTAAAACTTGTTGAGACTGTCTGATAATATAATTATATTCGTCAACATTCTGACGGTAAACCCGATATTGTGTCCAGGCATTTGAAACCTCAGTATGGAGGTTTTTCCGAATAGCTTCAAACTGATATTCTGCCTGTTTCTTTTGAATCTGTGCCTTTTCGATTTCTCCTTGGTTACGGCTGAAAAAAGGTAATTCTATTGCTGCTGCCAGTCCTATATAAGGAATGGCATTCTGAGGATTATAAATAATACCTATTTCCGGCTGAGGAATGGCTAAGGATTTCTGAAGTTTAATATTCACATCAGCCCAATGTTGCGTTTCTTTCAGAGCTTTTATATCAGGTCTGTTTTCGTATGCGATTTGTATTAGTGAGTCTAAAGAAGGGGGAAATTCTATGATGTAGTCTTCATTGTCATTAATTATTATTTCATCATTTTGTCCTATCAAGAACTTAAGCTCATTCAATAGCTGATTATACTCCTGCCGGGTATTTTTAAGCTGGATTTTATATTGCTTGGAAAGGAGTTCCGTCCGGTATAATTCAGTTTCTGTGATGACTTCCTTTTTAAATCGGTATGCATTGATATGAACAAGAGAATCAATATTATTGAGGGCTTTAGAGAGAAGGTCACTTTCTTTCTGGCTAACCCATACTTCAATCCACTTATTAGCTGTATTTTCATGAAGCTCTCGTCGTATTTCGTCCAGTTCTATTTCGGATATTCTGGTAGTGGAATGAGCAGCTTCTATTTTATTTTTTCTTTGTCCGGCCAGCTGGAATGTTTTTGTGAGCTGCCATGAAGCTTGAAGGTTTTGGTTGTTCAGCCATGACGTATTTTCTGTAAGATGAGATTTTTTGGATATATGCAGAGTCTCATTGCTTAAGACAAGATTAGGAATCAGCTTTGCTGATGTAATATCAGTTTTCGCTATGCTTACATTCAAAGAACTTGCTTTAATGAATGGATTATTATTTTCAGCTGCTTTTACCGCTTGGGATAATGTGTAAGCTACCTGTGCTTTGGCGGGACTAAAAAGAGTGAAAAAGAAAATGAGAATTACAATAGAGTGACGCATGGGACCAACCTTTATTCTGTGGTGCAAAGGTAGGAATCCGCTTATCCGTTAACAGTTAGAGACTGAATAGAAAAACATTAGAAAATAATTAGAATAATGTAAGTCTTTTAAGTAGGGAGTTCTACAATGAAAATAGTTCCTTTGTGAAGTTCAGAATAAGCTTTTATGCTACCATTATGAACCTCTATTATTTTTTTTGTTAAAGACAATCCTATCCCGTTTCCTTCGGTAAAATATTTGTTATCTCCACGGAAGAAGGGATTGAAAATATGTTTTAAATCTTCTTCGGAAATACCAATTCCCGAATCGGAAAATTTAAGTTCTATTTTTTTCTCCTTATAGGTAATGGATACATTCGATTGCAAATGACTGGAAAACTTACATCCATTTTCAAATAAATTGGCAAAAGCAACTTGTAATAGATAAGCATTCCCTTCTATCGAGATATCGGAATCATCCTCGGTTTCCGTATCGAAATGAATACTGATCTTATATTGCGGATTCATTTTTTGTACCTGATGTCTTGCATCCAGTAAAATTTCGTCTACCCTTACTGTTTTAAAGGTTATTTTGGAACGATCATAATTTGCTCTCGCCAAGTCAAGTAAGCTGTTTGAAAGTTTGATAAGCTGCTGAACATCTGTAGTAAGATTGTGAATAAGAATGGCATATTCATCGTTGGATAATTGTTTTTTTTCAGAGAGTTCAAGTTCTGTTAATAATCGTGTAAGAGGAGTTCTCAATTCGTGGGACGTGTTAGAAACAAAAAGCTTTTGAGCTTCAAATGAGTTTTCCAGCCGGGTAAGCATTTCATTAAAAGTATTCGTAAGCTCGGCTAGCTCATCTTTATTGTCTTTTACTTCTAATCTCAGATCTAAATGAGAAGCTGAAATATTTTTTGCCTTCTTAGTCATTTCTCTTACCGGACTCAATGCCTGCTTTGAGAAATAAATACTGGTAAAAAAAATAACAAGGGTGGCTAATACAAAAATGAATATACTGCTGTTTCTTAAATTATTCATTTTGGTATATCCGTATTCGTCATATGCAGTAGCGGTAATCAGAAAATTTTCATTTTGAAATGTATATCGTAATCCCACGACTTGCCAGCCGTGCTGATAAAAACGTATTTCTTTTTTATCATAAATGTTTTTAAGCATTTCAGGAGTTTCTTTTACCATATCAATATCTACGGCATCATGGTAGAGCAGGTGAGAATGAGTATCATATATAGCTACTTCTACTTCATTAAGGATTTTACGGTTGTTTTTATAAATCTCCTGTAGCGTTTTTTGGGTAATATCTGCATCAAAAAATAAATTAGCCTTAGTATATGCCTCTTTTTTAAGGAGAGAATAAAATTCTTTTTCCCTGTCCTTGGCTGCAGAATAATAAATGGCAGCGGCAAATAGCAATAGAATAATTGCTGTAGTAAGTGTAAATAAAAGGCTTAGCCGGGTTCTTATTTTCATTCTTCAGTTTTTAGAATGAATCCCATTCCGGATTTTGTGTGAATAAGTTTATGATCAAAATCTTTATCTATTTTTTTTCTTAAATAATTGATATATACATCGATAAAGTTGGTTCCTGTGTCAAAGTGAGTATCCCATACCTTTTCAGCAATTTCATTCCGGGAAAGAACACGTTCAGGATTATTGAGCATATATTCCATAAGTTTGAATTCTTTGGGTGTAAGTCTGATTTCTATATTGTTTCTTTTAACAGACTTTGTGCTCAGGTTCATTTCCAGATCGCTGTATGTTAATAAATTTCCCGTTGCTATATTCATACTGGCATTCCTCCTGAGCAGTGCCCGGATCCGAACCAGTAATTCTCTCATCTCAAAAGGCTTTACAAGATAATCATCCGCTCCGGAGTCAAAGCCTTCCACTTTATTATCCGTACTTCCTAAAGCTGTAAGAATGAGAATAGGGAGATTGGGATATTTTACCCTGATATCTTTGCACAAATCCAGTCCATCAATTTTTGGAAGAATTACATCTGTGATGAGCAGATCATAAGTATTCTGCTCAAGTAGTTTTTTACCCTGAAGTCCATCATAGGCGATTGTAGGGATAAAGCCATGCTCTTCAAGGCCTCTGGCAATCAATTGGGCTACCCGGATGTCATCTTCTATAATCAGTATATGCATATGGCAAATTTAAAAAATAATTTATCCATAAAAATAGAAGAGGAGACAAAAGTCTCCTCATCAAACCAAAAAAAATTACACTTAGTTATCGTATTTCTACTGATTAAAGCGTCATTAAGTTATACTAATTATTTTAAATTACATTCGTTTTTGGTATTCCCCCCAAATTAAATAGCTGACATAAATAAAGTTGAGAATGCAATCGTTGTTACTAG
>NZ_JALAHD010000090.1 GCF_022712095.1 Chryseobacterium sp.
AAAGAACATTATTCGTTATTTTATCTTTAACATCTGTATTATCGGTTTCTGCTCAAGTATTGGAAACGGAAAATTATAATTCTTATACTATAGGAAATGTAAGTACGGATATTACGGGAGCCACTCCGGGACAGGGAAATATATATGTAAAAGGAGAAGCTGCGAGTGACTTCCAGATTGTGAATGGTGATGCCACACACGTTAAATATCTACAGGTAACTACAGGAAGTGCAGCGGCTACGACTTCTGACAGATCTGCATACAAGATTGGGTTGGAGACCGCATGGGCTGGGAGAACATCCGGTAATAATATTATAAAAGGTACAGCAGATATCTTTACAGGAGCTTCGGCGGGAACCCAGAATTCTGGTGTCTGTATTTATGGCAGAAACAATGCAGGAAATATAGTACCCCTTGTAGGAGTAAGATATAATTCATCAACTAACAGACTTGATGGGCTTGCTTATTTGAGAAATAATTCAAATAACAGTTTAGATACATATGATATTTCCTATAATAATGGGGCTACCTATCCTGCTAACACATGGGTGACAGTAAATTATTCCTATAATACAACAACAGGAGCTATTACTTATAAAATGGGAAATGAG
The DNA here is from genome assembly GCF_022712095.1 of Chryseobacterium sp. Classification (GTDB taxonomy): domain Bacteria; phylum Bacteroidota; class Bacteroidia; order Flavobacteriales; family Weeksellaceae; genus Chryseobacterium. Next base: position 612 of record NZ_JALAHD010000090.1, read on the forward strand.
GCATCTGTAACCTTATCGGTGAGCGGAATGAGTACAGTACCGGGGTTGGTGCCTGTTGAACATGTTGTTTTTAGTTCGTTAAAAACTTATACTGCTATAGCCACTGTGTTTGGAATAGATAATTACCGTGTAGAAGCTAGTAACAATACAAATGCAATATTGGCTGTTAAAGAAAGTACCATCAATGAAAACGAAATTTCTCTTTTCCCTAATCCTGCATCAGATATTCTTACCATAAAATCTCCTTCAAAGATTGAGAGCATCGAGGTGTATGATATTGAGGGAAGAAAGATTGATAAAAACTTAGATAACAGCGGTCAGATAAAAATTCAAGATCTTTCCTCTGGGACTTACATTCTCAGCGTAGAAACTAAAGAAGGGAAAGTTTCCAAAAAATTCATTAAAAAATAAAAAAGGATCGAAAAAGCTTCCTGAAGAAAATAGAAATGCCTTGTTAATGCAAGGCATTTTTTTTATTTTTAACAAAAATAAATTTTACAATGCAAGAGACATTAAATTACATCAACGAAAATAAACAACGTTTCGTTGATGAATTATTTGAGTTATTGAGAATCCCATCTATTTCCGCAGATCCTGCTTATAGAAATGATGTATTAAAGTGTGCTGATGTATGTGCCGAACATCTTAAAAATGCAGGTGCAGATAATGTGGAAGTATGCCAGACAAAAGGCTATCCAATTGTGTTCGGAGAAAAAATTATAAATAAAGATCTGCCTACAGTATTGGTATACGGGCATTATGATGTCCAGCCGGCAGACCCTCTTGAATTATGGAGAAAACCTCCTTTTGAACCTTATATTGAGAAAACTGAATTGCATCCTGATGGAGCTATTTTTGCAAGGGGTTCAGCAGATGATAAAGGTCAGTTTTTTATGCATGTTAAAGCATTTGAAGCAATGATGAAAACAAATGCTCTTCCTTGTAATGTAAAGTTTATATTAGAAGGAGAAGAAGAAGTGGGATCTGTAAGCTTAGGAGACTTTGTTAATGAAAATAAGGAAAAGCTCACTTGCGATTGTATCCTGATTTCTGATACACATATTTACAGTAACGAACAGCCTACTGTAACTACAGGATTAAGAGGGTTGAGCTATGTAGAAGTGGAAGTGGAAGGTCCGAACAGGGATCTTCATTCCGGTCTTTACGGAGGAGCTGTTCCAAATCCTATTCATGTGCTTTCAAGAATGATTGCCCAGCTAATTGATGAAGACGGACATATTACAATCGATGGTTTCTATGATAATGTAGAAGTAGTTTCCGACGAAGATCGTGTTGAAATGAATAAGCTGAAAGATAATCCGCAGGAATTTAAAAATTCTATTGGATTGAAAGATGTAGAAGGAGAAAAAGGATATACAACACTGGAAAGAACTTCCATCCGCCCGACATTAGATTGTAATGGTATCTGGGGAGGATATACAGGAGAGGGTGCTAAAACTGTAATTCCTTCCAAAGCTTCAGCTAAAATATCAATGCGTTTGGTTCCTTATCAGACTCCGGAAGAAATTACTGAAAAGTTTACAAAATATTTTGAAAAAATAGCTCCTGATACAGTTAAAGTAAAAGTAACTCCACATCATGGAGGAATGCCATATGTATTGCCTAGCGATACTAAAGAGTTCTTAGCGGCTAAAAAAGCAATGGAAACTGCATTTGGAAAAGAAGTGCTCCCTTACAGAAGTGGAGGAAGTATTCCTATTACTGCTATGTTTGAAAAAATATTGGGAGCAAAATCTGTATTAATGGGATTTGGTTTGGATTCTGATGCTATCCATTCTCCTAATGAACATTACGGTTTGTTCAATTTTTATAAAGGAATTGAGAGTATTCCTCTCTTTTTCGAGAATTACTCTAAATAGTAAAAATTAATCCTTAAACCTTATGTTTTAAGGATTTTTTCATTTTATGTTATTTTTTTTATTTTTTTCGGAATATTATTATAAATTTACGAAATTAATATAAAAATAATACTATGATTAGAAAATTACTTTTTAGCATTGCTTTAGCGTCTTCATTTTGTGCTCCAGCTCAAGTACTGGAATCAGATAATTACAATGCCTACACAATCGGTAACGTAGGAACTGATGTTACTGGTACTACCGCTGGACAGGGAGGAATGTATCTTTATGGTGGAACTGCTGCCAACTTTCAAATAGTAGATGGTGGAACCGGACATGCCAATTATTTGCAGGTTACTACTGGAAATACAGCAGCAGCTGCATCCAACAGATATGTATTTAAGTCAGGGTTGGATACGGCCTGGCAAAACAGAACGGCCGGTAATAATATTGTAAAAGGGTCGGTAGATATTTACACAGGAACTTCTACAGGAGTAAACGTGTCTGGTGTGGCACTTTATGGAGAAAATACCTCTGGTACGGAAGTTATACTTGTAGGAATAAGATATAATTCTTCCACAAAACAGATTAACGGCCTAGCTTATCTTACAGATGGTCTTACCCCGGGAACTTATAATATTAGTTTTAATGGGGCTCCTTCTTATCCTGCTAACACATGGATTACAGTAGGCTATAGCTACAATACTACTACAGGTGCTATTACCTATACAATGAATGGAACGAGCACAACACTTAATATAGCAGGGTATACTACACCGGCAGGATTCAGCCCTACTGAACATGATGTATTGAGCTCATATGGTACAGGGAATACTGCAGCAACTACTTTCGGAATCGATAACTACACGGTGGAAGCAAGTAATAATGCAGTACTGGCCGTAAGTGAAAATGGAGTTTTGGGTAAAAAAGAAATTTCTATCTACCCGAATCCGGCATCAGATATACTCAATATCAGCTCTGAATCTAAAGTTAATAAAGTGGAAATTTATGATATGAGTGGTAAAAAGGTTAATGCAGGCCTTAACGGAGATCAGGTAAATATTTCAAATCTTGCCCCGGGAAATTATATCATCAATATCGAAACAAAAGATGAAAAAACTTCCAGAAGATTTATTAAAAAATAAATTGATAAGAAAATATTAATA
>NZ_JALAHD010000091.1 GCF_022712095.1 Chryseobacterium sp.
TAGTATTAGTTTATTTTATAACATACCTATTAATAATTTATTATTTATCATAAATATCAAATTATTTAACCATTTTATATAATAGCGTATAAAATAAATTTGTAATTTGGCATATAAATATTCAATTGCGCACATGTAGGAATATATACCATTCTCATCATTTAAATGCTCATTTGATTTTTTTTAAATTATTTTTTAATCCTATCAGTCCATTGATATAGGAATTCAATATCAAAAAAAAGCGTATGGAGAAATTTCCTATTCCTATTAATGAAGAAGAGCGAATCAGGAAACTGGAATTTTTTGATCTTCTAAACTTAGGAAAAGATCCTCAATTAGATGTTTTTACCGAGGCAGCTTGTCTTGTTACGCATTGTCCTTCCGCACTCATTGGGATGATGGAAAGTGAATCCCAGACTATACAAAGCTGTGTAGGAATATCACTGGATTTTGTAGACAGGGAAAATACAGTATGTCAATATGCTATTGCCAGTGGAGATGTAATAATTATTAATGACACCTTATCAGATGAAAGAACATCTTCCAATCCTCTAATTAAAGAAGGCAAAATCCGGTTTTATGCGGGAATCCCACTTATTGATGATGAAGGATTCGCTTTAGGAACATTATGTGTTATTGATTATACTCCCAAAGAGCTTTCACACAATCAGATCTCTGCCCTAAAAAAAATAGGAAATGCAGTGACTAAGTTATTAATGGGTAAAAGGAAGAATATTCAGGCTGAATATTTTCAGCAGATGTTCAGTATTTCCAATAATCTGATTTGTGTATTGGATAATGATTTCATATTCAAAGATGTTAATCCTGCTTTCGAAAAAGCTTTTCAGGCTGATAAAAAACAAATACTTAATGAAAATTTTTTGACAATTTTAGGAAAGCAGGACCAGCCGCCTTCACTTCTTACAGAAAATTTCCTGAAATATGAGGAGTTAGTATTTACCTCTTCAACAAAGATAGGGGATTCTACTATTATTATTGAATGGGCTTTAAAACAGAATCAAAATCATTCAGAGATTTTTTGTTTTGGGATTAATATCACCCAGCGTATTGAAGAAAAAATAAAACTGGAGAGCTCCGAACGCAGATTCAGAAATTTTTTCGAAAATGCTATAGGTCTGATGAGTATGCATGATATGCAAGGAAATATCCTCGCTGTCAATGAGAAGGGAAGAAATGCCTTGAAATATTCATCTGAAGAAGTAAGTCAATTGAATCTAAGAGACTTAATTCCTCCCAAAAAGCGTCCTTTATTAGAACAATATATGAAGAGAATTGTAGCTAATAAAGAAGATTTTGGCACAATGGTATTAAAGAGCAAAGAAGGGGAAGAGGTAATCTGGATGTATCATAATCTCATAGAAACTGATGAAGAAGGGCAGCCCTATGTGATCAGTACAGCTTTGAATGCTACCGAGAGAATAGCTCTAGAAAGAGATCTTGTTTATACAAAAAAAATGCTTGAACAGACTAGTGCTGTGGCTCAGGTAGGAGGGTGGGAAGTCAACCTTAAAACAAATTCCATATTCTGGTCCGATTCAACAAGAGAAATTCATAAAATAGACAAATCTTTTAAACCGGATTTTATCAATGCAATTGGTTTTTATGAAGAAGAAAGCAGGAAAAAAATAAAAGATTTATTTGACAGAGCTGTAAAAGAAGGAATTCCATATGATGAAGAACTACAGCTGATAAGAAATGACGGACAGCTGATTTGGGTAAGAGTCAAAGGAATTCCTGAGTTTGAGAATGGAGTTTGCACAAAGGTATTTGGAATTATTCAGGATATTGACAATTTTAAAAATATCTATCTGGAACTGGCAAAAAAAGAAGCCATGCTACAATCTTTTGTAACTTATGTTCCTGCTGCTGTAGCTATGTTTGATAAGAACCTAAATTACCTTTCAGTAAGCAGAAGCTGGAAAGATGAATTCCAAATGAACAATATTGAACTTATTCAGAAAAATATTTTCACTGTTTCTCCTGATATTCCTGAAGAAAGAAAAAAGATATACCTGAATGCATTGAAAGGCAAAGCTTATAAAAATGAGGATATAGCCATAAAAATTCCACACCGGGAAGAAATACAGCATTATAGTTTAGATATCAGGCCTTGGTATATATATGATCATATCATAGGTGGAATTATTGTTTCTACAAGAAATATTACTAGTTCTGTAAAAATAAATGAAGAACTGAAAAAAGCAAAGAAAATGGCAGATATTGCCAGCAAAGCCAAATCAGAATTTTTAGCTAATATGAGCCACGAAATCCGAACACCCCTGAACGGAGTCATTGGGTTTTCAGATCTGTTACTAAAAACTCCGTTAAACGAAATACAGTCTCAGTATCTTAATTATATTAACGAGTCCGGTGAAAATTTACTTAACATCATTAATGATATTCTTGATTTCTCCAAGATAGAAGCCGGAAAAATGGAGCTTCTGATAGAGAAATGCAATGTTTATGACATCGTAAGCCAGGTTATAAATGTGATTCTTTATCAGTCTCAGAAAAAGAATATTGAATTACTCCTGAATATTGAACCAGGGCTTCCAAAAATTCTCTGGATGGATGAGTCACGACTTAAGCAGATACTCATCAATCTCCTGGGTAATGCAGTTAAATTTACAGAGCAGGGAGAGATAGAATTAAAAGTCGAAAAACTTAATGTAAAAAATTCTGATATAACATTAAGATTCTCTGTTAGGGATACCGGAATTGGTATTCCTTTGGAAAAACAACAATATATTTTTGACGCATTCACTCAGGAAAACAGTTCTATCAATAAACGATATGGGGGTACAGGGCTGGGACTTACTATATCCAATAATATACTCACCTATATGGGCAGCAGTTTATCCCTTAGCAGTGAACCTGGAAAAGGCTCTACTTTCTATTTTGATATCCGGATTCCTTACGAAATATCTGAAACTCCGGAAGAAGAAGATTATAAAATAAGTAAAGTACTCATTGTAGATGATAATGAAGCAAATAGAGTAATCTTGCAACATATGCTTGCCTATAAGAACATAGACTCTGTATTAGCAGCTAATGGTATGGAAGCTCTTCAGATCCTTATGAAAGGAGAACGTTTCGATGTAATTTTAATGGATTATCATATGCCGGTAATATCCGGACTCGAGACCATAGAAAAAATTAAAGAACTCTTTAATAAGCAAAACGAAAGCTCCCCGCTTATCATTCTTCATACATCTTCCGAAGAGCATGATGTTATCAATTCTTTCCGTCAGAATGAAGATTCTTATTTTCTGCTTAAACCTATAAAATCTGAAGAATTATATAAAATATTAAAAAGAGTAGCAGATCATACTGAAAGAGATACAAATACAGCATCTTTTAAAGAGGCGGAACCTTCTTTATTTCTAGCTCCTCTTAATGTATTATTAGTAGATGATAACCCTGTCAATATGATCCTTAATCATAAAATGATGAAGTCACTCATTCCTCATGTAGAATTAACAGAAGCTATTGACGGGCTGCAAGCTTTGGAATATTGTAAAAATAACTCTTTCAATCTTATTCTGATGGATGTCCAGATGCCTGTAATGGATGGTATTGAAGCAACAAAAAAAATCCGCTTGTTACCTGGTTATACCCATATTCCTATTATCGGAGTTACTGCCGGAAATATTTCAGGAGAAAAAGAAACATGTATAGCATCAGGAATGAATGATTTCTTACCTAAGCCATTGCGACAATCTGATCTTCTGGAAATATTGAAAAAATATATCCCCAGTAAGACAACGGTACTTTATGGAGAATCAGTACAACCGGCGAATCATATCGATATATCTCTTTTAAACCAACATATAGGAGATGATGATGAAGGCTTCAGAAAGGTTTTTTTAAACTTAGTTATTCAGGAGCTTACACAGGCAGAAGAAAATATAAGGCAATTTGTAAAGGAAAAAAATACTGTCTCCCTAAAAACGGTTCTTCACAAACTCAAAGGAACTGCCGGAACTGCGGGTTTATTTCGACTTGCTGAATATACTTCTGACTGGGAAAATAAAATTGATGAAAATATTGATTTTCATTCCATACAAAGAGATGTAATCAATGAAATATCAATAGGTTTAAGTTTAATAAAAAGTCTAAATAAATAAAAAAAATAAGCTATGTTGATTTTAATCGCCGAAGATGATGAACTGATCCTAAAAACAATAGAGCATAAATTACTGAAAGAAGGGCATGAGGTAATTCTCACCCGTAATGGTAAAGACGCTATAGAAAATCTGAAAAATAGGGACGTTGATCTTGCCATTACCGATATTATGATGCCTTTTGCGTCAGGGATAGAAATACTTTCTGCTCTCAGGTCCATGAATAAAACAACACCTGTCATTATGCTTTCAAGTATGGGACAGGAAGATGTCGTCCTAAACGCCTTCGATATGGGAGCTGCTGATTTTATTGTAAAACCTTTTAGTCCCAATGAGCTAATATTGAGAATTAAACGATTTATTCCTAAATAATAACAAAATGCTAATAACCACTTCCATTCATTTTCTTTTTCTCATTTTTCTGGGAATGCTGCTATTGGTACTGTTGCTTATTATAACTGTACTCTTCTACAGTTTTTATCAATATAGAGAATCTATACGGATTGCCCGGTGGTCAGCTATCATCAATAAAAAAATTTCAGATACAATTGTTTATGGAGAGGATGAAGTACTACAGAATAACAACTTTACAATTTCTCATAACTCTTTATTTAGAAATCTCTTTTTAAAAAAATTAGTTGATTCTGAAAAAAAATTTTCCGGTGTTGCTCAACATAGAATACAAGATCTTTTCGTTCGCTATAATTTAAAAAATGAGGCTCTTAAAAAACTTGATCAGAAAAAGAAACACTTAATTGCCGGCGGAATACAGGAACTTACTGCTATGAATGTAGTGGAAGCTATTCCTAAAATTTCTGTTTTTTTGGAACATCCGTCTTCTCAGGTGTATCAGGAAGCTCAATATGCATTGGTAAGTTTTAAAGGATTTGAAGGACTTTACTTTTTAGATACTATTTCAACAACAATTTCAGAATGGCAGCAATTACGTCTCTTGAGATCTCTTGTGAGTATTCCCTTAGAATGCAATAATAAAATTAAAAATTGGCTTGAAAGTGAGAATAACTCTGTTGTTATTTTCAGCCTCAAACTGTTAAGAAAATTCCAGCTTCTCACTTTTTATCCCCTTATTATTAATTTATTAAATCATTCATCCGTTGAAATAAGGGTACAGACTATACACACACTGTTGTCTTTGGAAAATTCATCTACGATTTCTCATCTCATTCAGGTTTATCCTGAGCAACCTATCGAGGTCCAGTTAGAGATACTTCAAAGTATGAAAACATCAAAAGATCATTCCTGTACAGATTTTCTAAAAAAGGAATTGTTGGAGAATCCTCTTTCTACCATAAAAATCCATTCTGCAGAAGCATTATTTTCATTAGGCTATCAGGAATATCTATTACAACTGATCCATAAACAATCATCCTCCGCTCAATTAATTCAAATTATAAAATACGCCCTTCAAGAAAAAGTATGCTAGAATTCTCCCACATTATTTATGAAATTGTGATATGGCTATTCCTTCTGTATGGTATTGCCGTAGTGATTATTTATGGCTGGATAGGAATCTATGCATTAGGAGCCGTAATACAATATAAAAAAGAAAATACATTCACTGATTACAGCATCATTGCTTCCAATCCCAATGCTCCCACTTTCAGTCTTATTGCTCCTGCTTATAATGAAGGAATGACTGTTGTGGAAAATGTCAGGTCATTACTCTCTCTTTATTACCACAACCTGGAAATTATCATCGTAAATGATGGTAGTAAAGATGATTCCATGCACAAGCTGATAGAAGCTTATGAGTTGGAATCCATTTCTTTTTTTATAGAGGGAAAAATTGAAACTAATAATGTAAAAGGACTCTATAAAAGTAAAAACCCTGCCTTTAAAAAATTAATTGTAGTTGATAAAGAGAATGGAGGCAAAGCAGACGCATTAAATGTAGGAGTTAACATTTCTTCCGGAAAATACCTTGTATGTATTGATGTAGACTGTATTCTCGAACAGGATGCCATTCTTAAACTTGCCAAGCCTTTTCTGGAACAAACCAATAAAAGATTCATTGCATGTGGAGGTGTTATCCGCCTTGCCAATAACTGTGTGATTGAAAATGGTAAAGTGGTAAGTGTTAATATGCCCAAAACATTATTGGGAAGAACTCAGGCGCTAGAGTATATCAGAGCATTTGTTCTAGGACGTATGGCGTGGTCAAGAGCTTCAGGATTAATACTAATATCTGGTGCATTCGGAGTATTTGACAGGGAAATTGTACTAGCATGCGGCGGATATGATAAAAATACAGTAGGAGAGGACATGGAGCTGGTAGTACGTATGAGGAAGTATATGGAAGAGAAAAAAGAACCTTATGAAGTTCTTACAATTCCCGATCCTTTATGCTGGACAGAGGCTCCTGAAACTAAGGATATTCTTAAAAAACAACGGAACCGATGGATGCGTGGTACTATTGAAACCCTTTGGAAGCATCGGAAACTGATGTTCAATCCCCGATATGGTAAATTAGGAATGGTAAGTCTTCCTTACTGGTTCTTTTTTGAATTTCTTGGTCCATTGGTTGAATTTTCAGGTTATATTATTTTTATTATTTTTCTACTCGTAGGAATCATTAACTGGCCATTTTTTGTTGTTCTATTTGCATTGGTAATCTCCACCGGGTTTCTCTATTCCATATATGGTATACTTGTAGATCTTTTGAGCCGACAGGTGTATACTAAACGAAAAGATTTTTTTTCACTGATCGCCACGGCCTTTTCAGAACCTTTCTATTTTCATCCTATCGTTGTAAAAGCTGGAGTTAACGGATTTATAGATTATTTTAAAAAATCTCATGGATGGGGAGAAATGACAAGACAGGGCTTTAATCAGAACCTTCAACAGCTTCCTTTAAAAGAAAGGCTCCTTATAATTTTCAAAACTGGCCTCAGAAAATGGAGCTCTCTTGCATTAACCTTTTTTATACTATTTCTATTAGGAATAACAGCAGAATGGCTGTGGTATCAATATTATTTTTCTGCATTTAATTCCTCTGTAATTGTTAGGAATCTTTTTATAGAAAACCTCATTTTTAGTGGTAAAATTATATTAGGGACTGGTATTATATACCTGATTCTTAATTTTATCAAAGAAAGCTGGGCTAAGACATTAACTATTTTAATATATCTGCTTATCATCATAATTCAATACATTCTATTCTTGTATTTTTCTGAAACCCACAATCTGCTGGGAGCTGATCTTTTATATTACAGTAAAAAGGAAATAAAACAAATCCTTGAGGCGAGCGGAATGCTTAACTTTAAAAATTCCGCACTCCTTGGAATCTTAATTGCCATATCATTCATACCTTTATGGATAGCAAATAAATCCTTTTTCAAATCGATATACGTAGGACTTATTTTTTTAGGCATAGGCATAATTGCCAGCCTCCTTCCTAAAAACCTTCTGCAAGCAGATAATTTAAGACATGCCAATGAATTTGATCAAAATGCAGCCAGAAGTAAATGGGCTTATTTTTTTAATTCCAACACAGATAATTTCATTGATGACCATCCTGAAATCAGCCAGCTATGGAATGACTCTGAATATTTTTCTGCTAACTCAGAAATGCTTAACCCAAATTTTCCTTTTTGGAGAAAAGAGAATACTCCGGATTTCCTTGGGACTTACTTTATCCAAGCAAAAAAAACTCCTAATCTTGTCTTTATCGTTATGGAAGGTTTTGGACATGCATATACATCATCTGGAGGATACATCGGAAACTTTACACCATTTCTGGACTCTCTGGCCAGTAAGAGTTTATCTTGGGAAAATAGTTTAAGCTCTGCAGGGAGGACATTTGGAGCCTTACCCTCACTTACTGGTTCATTACCAGTGGGTAAAAATGGCTTCTTGGAAATAAAAAATACTCCGAAACATTTTAATCTCTACAATATCCTAAAAACCAATGGCTTCGAAACGGGATTTTATTACGGAGGTGATGTATCTTTTGATCGATACAAAGAGTTTCTTATTTACAGTAAAGTTGACCATATTATAGATAAATCTTCATTCTCGGCTCCTTACCGGAAACTCCCTGCCAGTAACGGGGAAAGCTGGGGATATGAAGACCAGGCTGTTTTTAGTAAGATGCTGGAAATACAAAAGCAACAAAAACCATATTTCAATATGATTCTTACTTTGTCCACCCACAATCCTTTTTTAATTAATAACAAAGAATATTATGAAAAACTTTATGATCAAAAAATAAATTCTGAACAGCTATTATCGGAACAGAAAAAATGGGCAAAAATTCACAAAAACCAATTGATATCTGTTCTTAACGCAGATGATGCATTAAGAGCTTTTTTTAAAAGTTATCGTAAACGTTCTGATTTTAATAACACTATTTTTATGGTAACAGGAGATCACAGTATGCCTGAAATTATGCTTGAGTCTACAATAGACCGTTATCATGTACCACTATTTATATACTCTCCTTTATTAAAAGAACCCAAGAAGTTTTATAACACAGTCAGCCATTTTGATCTAGCTCCATCTATCCTGGCCTATTACAGAAATAATTACAAGCTGAATACTCCTTCTACTGTAACCTGGGTAGGAAGAGGATTCTCTTTTGATTCAGAGATCAACAACGGAATTCCTATGATGCAAAGTAAAAATCAGCTTATTGATTTTGTATCAGGAAAATATTATCTTCATGACGAACAGTTATTTATTCTGGATAATTTAGAAGAAGATATTATCAATAATACTTCAGCATTTGATAAAATAAAAAAGCATTTTAATCAATTTAAAAGCATGAATTCCCGGTTTTATAATACTCAAAAAATAATGCCGGATTCTGTAATAGTTAATTTTATGAAAAAAAATAAGTAATAATTTTAAAATTTCCTTGTGTACCCAAATGTAATATCAAATTGACTTCCTTTTTCATTAGGACGATATTCCTGATTATAATACATGGTACCCAGAGAAAACAAATTTCTGTATATAGAGAAATTATATTCAGCTCCGATCTTAAACGTTTTCAGTTTAAACGTTTCATTTTCCAGAAGATTATTCCGGTATTCCTCCGGACTTATTCCTGTTCCGATCTGAAAACCCAGATAATTTTCAGCACTTTTCAAATAATACCGGACTGTTCCCGTATAAGATTGTGAAATATTCTTCCGGTCAGGGGTTAGATAAGTACGAAGGTTGAACCAGAAGTTTTTGTAATATTTCCCTACAGAGGCAGTATACATCCATATATTATCACTAAAATAAAGCTGTCTGTAGCCAATTTCTGCTTCAAAACTGTGAGGGAGACTAGCATTAAGAGAAACACCGGTACGATATTTTGGAAAAATACCTACATCATTTGAATATCCACCCCCTACATACAGATAAAAAGTTTTGGATAATCTTGGATAAGCTTCCAACTCGATCTGTGTTCCGCTTTCTGCAAATTTATTGGCATAATTTCCTCTTAATATTACAGATCCGATAGGGGTTACGCGTTTATAACTAAGACTTAGTATATGCCAGTCATTATCAAACTGCTTATCAAAGTGAGAATAATTATAAATAATACCCACCGCGTTTTTGGAAGTAAATTCATTTATTTTAATACCAAGAGCTCTCGCTTCTGTATTTTTGGGATTAATACTTAAAAGGGCTGCATTAGCTTTTTCAGCTTCCTGATAATTTTTATCACTATAGCAGACTTTTACTTTTAAAAGCCAGAGAGCCTCAGATTGAGGATGATAATCCAAACCCTTGTTAATAATTTCACTAGCTTTGGTATTTTGGTCATTCCAATATTCTAAAGAAGCATACGCTATGAAATAATCCTCATCCTTAACTCCTTTTTTTTCAAGTCCTTCAAAAATTTTTCTTGCTGCTTCCTGATCATTATTCCAGGTATAAAGCCTTCCCAGAAAAACAGAAATATCCGTATAATCGGGAGCTTTTTCTAATGCCTGCTTTGTTAAAGCAATCGAGGCAGAATAGTCTTTCTGCTCAAAAGCAGTAGTACGTGCCTTTTGAAACAATTCATCAGCCGTAAGATCCTGCTGGCCATATATCGTAAAGGGGAGTATAAGCACTAATAAAAAGGTTGTATATCTTTTCATTGATATTATGTATGTGAAAATATTATTAATAAACAATGTATAACAACAAATATATTGAACTTTTACATCTGAAACTATATACAATTTACAAATTATTTATTATACTGGTAAAAAGTATATTTTCACTAACAATGATTTCATCATAATTCCTATTTTTAGTATTATCTCAATATAAAAGCTTTCATTGCCAAATCAGATGATAATTTTATAATACCTGCACGAAACGAAGTACTTTCTGAAATGAAAGCAGCTAAAAGCAGGTATAAAAAGATTTGTACTGACTTCTGCTTCGGGAGCCATACAATATGGGACTTAAAAAAAACTCCTTATACAGAAGAAGACTGGCCTCTTATTAAAGAAGGTATAACACCATATCAGAAATCAAAAATATTGTTTGAACAAGCCCTATGGGAATACATAAAAGAAGAGGGAAGTAGAATGGAGCTTTCTGTAGTGAATCCATCAATTGTATGTGGTCCTGTACTGGCTGCTGATACTTCACATCTCATCCAGCCGCTTCTTCAAATGCTTAATAGTGACATGAAAGCATGTCTATCTTCATTTAAGGGCAATGACTCATGCGGATGAGGATGGACAGCATTTTGTTACTGTGGCAAGAAAAGCTTTGTCAATACTGATATTGCCAATATTCAGAGCTATCGGGGTGATTGAGTGATTTAAGATTCTGATTAGAAATCCTATAAATGGTTTAAATAATTTCATTGATCTTAATTTTCTGAATCTTGAAATACATACAATTTAACATAATATAAATTATAGGATTTTTTATCTGCAGAAATTATAGAAGAGAATTAGCCTTCTTTATCACTATTTTACATATTTGGCAAGCTGTATATCACTTTACACAAGTTATCTCCCTTTCCCGTTCAACTGGAATATTTAGAATTTGAATATCTTTAGGATCAAAAAAGTAAGTTGACCATGCATATTATTTATAAATCAATTCAAATCATAGACAATGTGCTCAAGTTGCCTTTCAGACAAGGAATCAATGTGGCACATGACCGACTACAGAATATCTTTAATTCTCCAAACTAAAAAACTATGAATCCTAAAGTTGATTTCTTCTTTGCCGACAATTCAAAATGGCAGAAAGAATATGAAAAATTAAGAAAAATTGCTTTAAAAACAGGACTTGATGAAGAATTAAAATGGGGATGTCCGTGCTATACTTACCATCGAAAAAATATATTCTTAATTCATGGATTTAAAGATTACTGCGCTCTCCTTTTCTTTAAAGGTGCGTTGCTGAATGATACCGAAAGTATTCTGATCCAGCAAACTGAAAATGTTCAGGCAGCCAGACAATTACGTTTTACCAGCCTTCAGGAAATCATTCAATATGAGAAGATTATAACCACTTATATGTATGAAGCTGTTGAAGTTGAAAAGTCCGGTGTAAAAGTTCCTCTGAAAAAAACAAAAGAATTTGAAATGGCAGAAGAGTTTCAAAATAAACTGGATCAGAATCCAAAATTGAAAACAGCTTTTGAAGCCTTAACTCCGGGGAGACAGAGAGCTTACCTACTCTACTTTTCCACAGCAAAACAATCAAAAACCCGTGAGTCAAGAATCGAAAAATCCATTCCATCCATCCTCAAAGGAAAAGGATTAAACGACTAATCAGCAAACTAAAACTATTAATTATGAAGCATAAAAAAGAATTATCCCAAGAACAGATGAATGAACTACTCATCTCTTTAAAAAATCGCTTTGAAAAAAACAGGAACCGTCATGAGGATCTTAGTTGGGAAAAAATCCAATCAAAACTGGAATCTCAACCTGAAAAATTATGGTCACTTTTTCAAATGGAAGAAACCGGAGGTGAACCGGATGTTATTGATTATCATCAAAAAACGGATGAATATGTTTTCTTCGATTGCTCTCCTGAAAGTCCTATGCGCAGAAGTCTATGCTATGATTATCCTGCATGGGAATCCAGAAAAGCAAATAAGCCGGAAAATAACTGTATAGATAAAGCCTCTGAAATGGGAATAGAAATTCTTACGGAAGAACAATACCGCCAGCTTCAGGAAAAAGGAAAGTTTGATCTAAAAACATCCAGCTGGATAAAAACTCCGGCATCCATCAGAGAACTTGGAGGCGCTCTATTTTGTGACCGGCGTTATAATACTGTTTTTACTTATCATAATGGTGCGGATTCTTATTATGCAGCCAGAGGTTTCCGTGGAGTTTTAAAAGTTTAAACATGATATTCATAAGTAAATCCAAATTATCGCTGCCTATTCTTCCTGTTAAAAATACTATGCTTAATTTAGTCATCTGAAATTTGAATACAACATACTAAAAAGATTATGAAAAGATTAATTGCAATCAGTTTTTTATCTGTTCTTTTGATGAACTGTAATAAGAAAGCTGAAACTAAAACACCTGTTACAACCATTGATTCCACAGATATTACCACAGAAGCTGTAGTAGATACCTTAGGCCCTCAATCCTTCTGTTATATGGGAGTAACAGGGAAAGACAGCATTTTTGCGAGTATTGATGACAATTTAGGAACCATCACCGGAAAAATGGCTTATAAAAACAGTGAAAAAGACAGTTCCAGGGGAGATCTTTTGGGTTTCAAATCAGGAGATACTTTAAAGCTAACCTATGAATTTGAATCTGAAGGGACTAAAAGCAAAAGAGATATTTTCTTTATTCAAAAAGACAATAGTCTGATTGAAGGAATTGGAGATTCCAAACCCGACGAAACAGGAGCGGTAAAATATAATAACGAAAAGAAAATAGATTATAAAGGTCCTAAACTGGAAGCAGCCGATTGTAAGGTAGTTACGGAAGCTTTAAAATAAATTATTTTTTATAAATGAAGTCGGAAGAAATTTCTTCCGACTTTTATTTTAGTTGGGAAAAGTCTATTACAATACTTTATATGCCGTTTCTATAAATCCATCCACTGCTTCATCAGGAGTATTCCATGAAGTTATAAGACGTATTGCCGAAAGATTATCATCTGCTTTTTTCCATATATAAAATTCAAACTTTTCTGAAAGGATCTGTATTAAATCATTGCTCAAAAGAGGAAAGATCTGATTGGTATAAGTGTCCGACAAAAACCCTACTTCCCTTTCCTTTAAAGCTCTTTTGATCTTCATGGCCTGTTTATTGGCATGATCTGCCAATTCAAAATAAAGATTATTTTTCATAAGCTCTAAAAACTGAATTCCAAGCAGTCTCCCTTTTGCCAGCAATGCTCCTTTCTGCTTTATATTAAAGGCAAAGTCTTCCTTAAGTTCAAAATTATTAATAACTATTGCTTCTCCGATCAATGCCCCGTTTTTAGTTCCTCCGAGATAAAAAATATCAGTAAGCTGAGCTACTTTTTCCAAAGTCAGATCATTAGTCTCAGCCATAAGGGCATGGCCTAATCTTGCTCCGTCCATAAACAGATACAAATTATTCTGTTTACAAAAAGCCGAAAGTTCCTGTAATTCATTTAAGGTATAAACAGTTCCCAATTCAGTGGAATTTGAAATATAAACCAGCTTTGGCATTACCTGATGAGGAATATTCCTATGACTTTCCAATACAGGAATAATATCCTCCGGTGTTAACTTTCCGTCTTCTTTTTGGACGGATAATATTTTATGACCTGTAGCCTCAATAGCTCCTGATTCATTATTGAGAATATGTCCTGTAGCTGCAGAAACCGCACATTGGTAAGGTTTCAGAACGGAAGAGATTACAATAAGATTCGCCTGTGTTCCTCCTGAGACAAAATAAATATCAGAATTTGCGTTCTTCATCTTTTTTCTGATAAATTCTTTAGCCTTCAAAGAATATTCGTCCTCTCCATATCCTGCCTGCTGATCAAGATTATATAGTGACAGCGCTTTTAAAATATCAGGATGACATCCTTCTGAATAATCGTTTTTAAATGAATATTTCATAGAGTAAAATTAAGAAAAAGTTAAATTAGGAAAATAGTATTTTCATATTATTTTGTTAGATTTGTATCATAAATCATCTAACATTTTGAAAGCAACATTAACTGAAGAAAATTATCTTAAGGCTCTATTTCATCTGGTAGATCAGGAGAACAAGGTGACGATTAATGAACTGAGCAAATTTTTAAATGTAAAAATGCCAAGCGTTAATAACATGATGAAAAAGTTTGCAGAAAAAGAATGGGTGATCTATGAAACTTATAAGCCTCTAAGAGTCACTGAAGCCGGAAAAAGAGAAGCGGCTCTTGTTGTGAGAAAACACCGGCTTACCGAAATGTTTTTAGTCAAGAAAATGAATTTCGGATGGGAAAATGTACACGAAATTGCGGAGCAGCTTGAACATGTCCACTCTCCTATTTTTTTTGATAAAATGGACGAAATCCTGGATTATCCCAAATTGGATCCCCATGGAGAACCAATCCCCGATAAAGACGGAAATATTATTGCACAGAATCTTCATAAATTAAGCAGCTGCAATGAAGGAGAAACCGTAACTTTTGCTTCCGTTACTCTTTCTGATGATGCTTTCCTTAATTATCTTAATGACAGAAAACTCCTTCTCAATACTAAAATTAAAGTAACAAAGATTGAAGAATTTGATAAATCCGTCACCATTGAAATCAGTGGAAAAAAAGAAATTCTAAGTAAAAAAGCTACCGAGAAGATTTTAGTAAAGAGATAGAATTTAGTTTTATTTAATTTCCTCTTCAACTATCTGTACTTCTTTAGGCTTTATGCTCAAAAGAAATACAGTGGAAACAATCAATAAACTTCCTATCCAGTCGATCATAGAAAAAGGAACGTTCAACCATAATACCGCCAGAACAGTTGCTGAAAGAGGTTCCATAGATGCCAGAAGACTGCTTTTCTGGCCTCCGATAATCTGAACTGCAGTAAGATAAGCGTAAAAGGCTACCAAAGTTCCAAACAGGACAATAAAAGCCGTATACCAATACGTCTGCATATCCCAGCTTCCTTCTATATCCCATGGAGCTTTTACAAAACTGAAAGCTACCCCACCACACATCATTCCCCAGCCAATAATCACAGAAGAAGGGTAACGCGAAAGCAATCTTATGGGCTGTAAAGTATAAATAGCCAGTGCTACAGCCGATGCCAATCCAAACATCAAAGCAATTGGGGAAATAGACAAACTATTGATGTTTCCATGAGTGACCAATAGAAAAGTACCCAGTACTGCTAAAACAATCGCTACAAATTCAATCAATACAGGAAGCTTTTTATTTTTACAGGCAAGATAAACAGCAATCACCACCGGACCTGAATATTGCAAAACAGTTGCTGTTGCAGCATTGGAATGTTTAATTGCCGCAAAATAAGTATACTGAACCGCCAGCATTCCTGTTATACTGAAAACAGCTAATTGCAAAGCATCTTTCTTATTTTTCCAGACGGAAAATACATCTGATTTTTCTACAAATCCTGCAAAGAATAAAAGACATACACCCGAAATAAGCATTCGTATTGTAATCAGCCATTCTATATTAACACCCCTTTGCTGAAACAGAAACTGTCCGAATGTACCGGAAACTCCCCACAATAACGCTGCGAGAATAGCTAAAAAGAAACCTTTCAATATACCTGCTTTCATAAAATATAGTGATTTATAAAATGCAAAAATGCATTAATTTATGATTGTTTTTCTATGAAATTTCATACATAATTTGCAATTTTGTTTCATATTATAATTTATATCAGTGAAATTTTAGGTCATTATAATATTGTATGTTTGCAGATAATTTGAATGATATGTTATATAAAGAGTATCAACCCAGCGCATTGTTATCCCCATATATAGAAACTTACTGGACTAGCAATAGCCCTGGAAATGGAGAATTTCACAAGGTTCTTCCTGATGGCTGTGTTGATATTATTTTTCAGTTTAATAAGACAAAGAATATTTTTTATGCTGAGATTTGCGGTACAATGACTACATTTCTTAATATGAATTTCCTAGAATCCATACAAATATTTGGAATCCGTTTCAGACCTATAGGAATTACATTTTTCACTCGCGTTCCCGTCGAAGAATTTACTGATAAAAATGTAGAATTAGCATTGGTTGATACCTTATTCGACAAATCCTTTTATGAAATACTACCCGAAAAGCGATCCGTTGAGGACATGATAAAGCATGTGGATAATTACTTAATAAATAACCTTCCTTATTTGTATTCTTCAGAAAAACAAATTATACATGCTGTAGATTTGATTTACCTTACAAAAGGACAATTATCCCTTACCACTCTTGCTGCTGATGTATGCCTTTGCCAACGGCATTTCGAACGTAAATTCAAATCTGCGATTGGTATAAGTCCTAAAATGTTTGCAAAAATATCCAGGTTTAAGCACGCTTTGTGGTGTTTGAAAAACTATTCTCACAAAGACCTTCTGACTATTGCCATAGAATGTGGATATTATGACCATTCGCACCTCATTAAGGATTTTAAATCCCTATCGGGACATGGACCAACCAACTTACTACAATAAAAAGTCGATTTTTTACACAATCTGCATTTACTATTCAACGTACTTTTACTAAAAATAATTGATAGCATGAAGTACGATTTTATACAAGGATATTGTCTTTCAAAGAAAGGCTCCGAAGAAGATTATAAGAAGGAATGGGATACTATTTGCTTTTCTGTTCGCGGCAAGATATTCGCACTTATAGGCAATGACAATACGGGAAAGCCTATTATTTCTTTAAAACATACTCCCGAACAGGGGATGGAACTACGAAAAAAATACAAAGATATCACTCCGGGCTACTATTTAAACAAAACTCTCTGGAGTTCAGTCTTTTTAAGTGGTAACATTCCAGAAACCGCTCTGAAGCAAATGCTTGATGTATCATACGAATTGATCTTTAATTCACTATCTAAAAAAATTCAGAATGAAATAACTAACCAATAAATATTTTATCCATATGAAAGTAAATACATTAATACCCAATCTGGCTGTTGTCGACATACGACAAACCGTACAGTTTTATCGTGAAAATTTAGGTTTTAAATTAGTTATGGCAGTCCCCGAAACACAGGATTGTATAGATCAGCAATTACACAGTGACAAAATATATGTTTATGCCATGCTGAACAAAGACAATACATCATTAATGCTCCAGCGGATAGACACAATTAAAGAAGACATCAGTATTTTTGACAAAAATGTAATTGGAGCAAGTGTATCTTTATATCTGCAAGGCATAGGAATTGATAAGTTTTATAATGAATTGAAGAGTAAAAAGATCCAAATTACTGAAATGAGATTTACTTGGTACGGAATAAAAGAGTTCTATATTAAGGATAACAACGGTTATATTTTAGGGTTTGCCGAAGAAATGGAGAAATCGGAATCTTAAGTGTTTTCAATTGATGAAAACACTTTTTATTAAACTTATTTTTAGTTCTGATTATTTATTCTTTAATCCATTTATTATTTTTAGTTTTTGATATTACTCATATATCCCTTAAGTTTATTGATAAAAATAGCAAAATTGTATAATTTATTCTATAAAATTTCATACATAATTTGCAATTTTGTTTCATATAAAACTTATAAATAGTGAAAACATTAGATCATTTCGATATATCTATCCTGCAGATCTTACAAAAAGACAATATGACTCCTCAAAGAGATATAGGAGAAAGTATTGGGTTGTCTGCTGCTGCCGTTCAGAGAAGAATTAAAAAAATGCGTGAATCCGGTATTATCAAAGCTGATGTTTCTGTTGTTAATGTTGAAAAACTGACACACGCTATTACCCTGCTTGTAGAAGTATTTCTCGAAAGTGAAAAAATAGAGCTGATTGATTATGCCAAATCCGTATTTACTTCCACTCCTGAAGTTCAGCAGTGTTACTATATTACGGGAGATTCGGACTTCATTCTTATCATTGTTGTTCCTTCCATGAAAGAATATGAACTTCTCACCCGGAAAATATTTTACAGCAATCCGAACATCAAACACTTCAAAACATCTGTTGCTATGGATATTATCAGATCAGGATTAGAAATTCCTTTAAGCAGTTTATCCCAGCTGTAATACATACAAATCTACGAAAACAACTGAATCAGCTGATCTATCTCCTCATGGGTATTGAAATAATGAGGTGAAAACCGGATCACTGATTCTACATTCTTATGAGTAAAATCTATTAAAGCAGCATGTTTTGCACTTACAGAAAAATATACATTTTTTTCCTTGAGCATTTCTCTAAGGTTTCCTATTGTTCCGTCCTGATAGGAAAAAGTAACGATACTTCCCAACTTATTTCCCTGATCCAAAACCTGAAAGCCTTTGTGCTGAAGATTTTCTCTAAGCTTTTCTGCCAGGCTTCTATTATAGTTTTCAATATGATGCAGACCTACCTGATTTGCATACCGGATCGCTTCCGTAAATCCCAATAATGAAGCTATAGAAGTTTCCCAATGCTCAAATCTTTCAGCTGTTTTATTGATTTTATATTCATTAAAACCTATCCAGCTTGCACCACTGGTATCTAAAAAAAGAGGTGCCATATCCCTATTCAACACTTTATCTGAAACATACAGAAACCCTGTTCCTCTAGGCCCTCTTATAAACTTTCTTCCTGTTACCGTAAGAAAATCACAACCGATCTTCTCCACATCTAAAGGTAATTGACCGGCCGACTGACATGCATCTACCAGATACAGGATATCATATTTTTTGCAAAGCTCTCCTACTCCTTCAACATTCTGTATTAATCCTGAATTGGTAGGAATATGGGTTACGGCGATTAATTTAGGATGATGAGTTTTGATTAAGCTCTCAAGATCTGCCAGATCCAGCTCATGATCCGGAAGATTTTTAACTCTGATTACCTTTACACCCATTCTTTTTTGCAATGACAAAAAAGCAATCTGATTGGAAATATAATCATCATTAGTAGTGATAATACAGTCACCACTTTTAAAAGATATACTGGATAATGCCTTGGCATAAGCATCTGTAGAGCTTGTCGTAAATGCTATATTGTATGGCTTACAAAGCAGGAATTTTGCTGTTTCTTCATAAAACTCATTAATACGGTGAACATTTTTATCTGCTACCCCATAGGCTCCGTATTCTTCTTCCTGCTTCAGATAATCTGTCATTGTTTTTACTACCGTTTCAGGCATTAAAGAACCTCCTGCACTGTTAAAAAATAGTTTATCTGAGCATCCGGGAGTATCTCGACGTATAAGATTTATATCCATTTTAAAAATTCAGTTTTTATTACTAATACAGATTTACATCAAAATTAATCAGTATTGTTTTTATTCCACAAAAAAATCCCGAAAGCCGGGACTTCATTCTATTTTTAATGAAAAGATTAGTCTAATACACTCCAACCTCTTTTAGGATTGGTATTGGTAGAAACCTCCTGTTCGTTAACAATAATGTTTTCTTTTCTCTGACCAATATAATCAAGCTCGCTCAGTTTAGAGAAAATAACTTCCAGACTTTTCAACATCTGCTGAATGTAAAGAAGTGGCTCTCCACTGTTATGATGATCATAATTGGTTTCTGCAACAATCGAAAGTTGATTTAATAAAGTATGTGGGGCAATTTCACTCCATTCTAAGCTGTAATTCAGCATTTCTTCCAATTCCGCAGGAACAAGAACCTGTGTGGAATTATATAAGTGCAGTGCCAGTCTCGCAAAAGATTCAATTAAAAATACAGGCGGCTGGAACGGAACAATATTTCTGAACTGAAAATACATATCTCCAAAAGTATTGATCATAGTAGTACATAAAAACTTCACATTCTGGGCCAATGCCGTATTCTGGTTTTTATGAGATGCCTTCTGGATAATTTTAAAAGCATATTGCTGTAAGTTTCCGATTGACTTGGCAAAGCCATTATAATAATCAAGCAATGCGGGATGGCTCTGAATCGAGGTACACGGAGGAATGAAACGGGAATCAACCTGGGCTATATTTCCTTTAAGATCCACTTTTCCTACAACCAGATAATTCCCTCCTGAATAACTGCTGTTTAAAGAGTTAACAGGAAGCAGCTCAATATGATAATTAGACTGCGCATTCGGATGACGCGGAGGAATTTCTTCCGGATCAATATCTCCAAACGGTACTTTATCAAACGGATTAACTGATATTAAAATGAAATATTCCCCATCAGCCTGCTCTTCATTCATGGATTTGGCCAGAGATTTTACACTGATTCTTCTATCATTGAGCTCAACCCTGTAACCTGCCAGAGTAACCGCACTGCAATGTTTGATAATAAGCTGAACATCATTGGTAGCCGTATTATGAACATCAAAAATAGTTTTATCTGTAAAGTCGTTAGGAATCGGCAAAAGACCGTAGTTATATGTATTAATATTCAGAGAGTTAGAATCTCTGATCGTATCTATTAAAAAATTATCCTGATCATTCAGGTGTTTTTGGGAAACTTTCATTCCATCCACCCAATTGATTGCAAAATGTTTGATTGGCTGTATCATAGTTAGAATACTTTTTTTAAAATTTGTGATTATGATTTTTTGGTAGGCTTTTCTTCTTCATGATGGATTACCCTCTTGCAGATTACTACTTCATTTTCTGAAATATTGTTGGAGGTAATATCCCTATCAAAGTCAATATATTTTCTAAAACTGAAGAACGACTTTTTTGTATAAAAAATCCAGTAATAGGACTCTTTTTCATTATCTAAAAGATGAATGACGGACCCTGGATTTTTGTGGTTATAATCATCTACAACCCTGTAGAACCAGTCTCCAAATGTTACTCCTGTAGGAAGTGTTTTAGCTTTAATCCTAAATCGGTTGGCATCTTCCAGATTTTTACTCAGTTCAACATTCAACACCATCAATTTATCAAAATCTGCACCTTCAAAATCAGGTGGTTTCTGATCCGGAGAGAATCTCCATGTTTTATAAATATCAAACGGAATACTGATAAACTGAACATAACAATAATAAAATACAAGGGGTACAATAAAAATAATTACACTTGTAGCTGCCATTAAGGAATATCCTGTCCCTTTACTCATCCAGTCGAAAATAAGTACAAAAAGATACCCTCCGAATGCCATACAGGTAAGGGTAAGTAATGTCTCAAATAAGATGCTTAACGATAAAGAGTCAATATGTTTTTTGAAATACACATGCAGAAGATTAACATGTATAATTCCGAATATAAGATAAATGATTTGTGCTATCAGATACCAGTATGGATTAAAAAGGTTACCTGCAAATCCAAAAAATCCCGGTATAGCGAGACATAAGCTACATAATAGAAAGTATATAATAATTACTTTCATCTTAATAGCGGGTTTATTTCTTCTGATTATACCTAATATAACCATCATAATGATTGCTATCAGAGGAAGCAGTATGTACCTGAAAAAAATGCCTTTTACTGAAGAAATTTCCATTGTGTTTCTTTCAAATTTATATTTATTGGTGAGTGGTGAGTGTAAAGATAGAACTTTTTTTAAAGAAAAGTAGAATACCCGAGTCTGCAAGTATTTCGTTCATCATCTTCCAGCAGGAAAGAATAATCTTTTTTCTCTGTAATAAAATTCTCCTCTACATCTACGGATACGGGAAGAAAATAATCATATAAAGCCTGAAGCACTTTTCTGAATGGATTACCCGGAATATATTTCTTTACATCAGAATAAGGAATCGGTCCAATATTAACTACCCAGTTTCTCTGTCCGTCCATATGCTTTCCGCTGGTAATATAAGTAACTCCCAAACTGGAGTTACCCAGCAACATAGAATCATCATCTTTTCCTATATCATCGACTACATTTGGGGTAAAAGTCACTTCAACAGGTACCTGTAAAAAAGCGGTCATACATCTTTCAAACCACCTTTTATCTCCTCTGATCTGATGGAAAAATGGTAATATATGAATGAAAATGTAGGCACTCTGCTTATCCAGCATATTCAGAAGTGGCCAAAGCTCACTTATGGTTTCCAGCAAAGTATCCGTATCACTGGCAATATCGAAATCATATTCCTTAAGCAGGGAACTGATTTCCGTAAAAAATATCTCCAACTCGAAAGGACGGAAAAATTTACGGGCATCTTCCTCTACTTTTTTCTGCTTACGGATTTCTTTAACTACAGATTCTACATTTTTTCGGGAAGTACTGAGGGAAGGCGGATGAAACAAACCTTCAGGCAGATAGTCATAGACTCCTTCTCTGTATGTTTCTATGGTAATTACCTCTTCATCAAAACCTAAATAACTGCTCGAGATACTTTTTATATCTTTTAAATAGGCTCTGTCATTAATTCCGATACGTTCTATAAATATGTTACTTACAGCTCTGTAATATTTAAGAAGATTTACAGCTACAGCTTCAGCTTTAAAGTCTGTCTGTAGTTTATTATAA
>NZ_JALAHD010000092.1 GCF_022712095.1 Chryseobacterium sp.
AATAAGAACCATATCTGACTCCACTAAGGCACTTTTGAATTCTTTATTATATACATATTCGTAATCAGTATTTTTGGTAAAAACAGCATTATTGATATCATATGCTACAGGATAAGTATCTGAGCCTTGCTGCACAATCACATCATCATTACTATCACAGCTATAAATAAAAAAGCTTACGAAAGCCATAAGAAAAAAGGGAAGTAGTTTTTTCATTTTCACAAAAGTTTAGTTGTTATTCAATAAGCATATTCAAAACATATACCAAAAAATCAAAAAACATTTTTTATCATGATTTTTTTAATCGTATTTTTGTTCATATTCAAAATTATGAGCAAAATAATTTATACCTCCCTCTTCATATTTTCATTAATCAGCACAAAATTCTCTGCACAGTATCAGCCTAAGAGTATGAGTCCATCTGATCTTAATAAAGCTCATGAGTGGGTTAACAAAACCTACAATTCTCTTTCACAAGATGAGAAGCTGGGACAATTGTTCATTATTGCATTATATACTAATAAAGGCGAAGGCTACATTAATGAGGTAAGAAATATTGTTTTAAAAGATAAAATCGGAGGTTTGATTCTTATGCAGGATGATGCTGCCAGAGAAATTAATCTGGTTAACGAATTCCAGCAAAAATCAAAAGTGCCATTAATAATAGGGATGGACGCTGAATGGGGATTGTATCAACGAATTGCTACAGCACATAAATTTCCATGGGCTATTACTTTGGGAGCCATCCAGGACAAAAGCCTTATTCATCAAATGTCTGCCAAAATAGCAGAAGATTGTAAAAGAATGGGGATCAACTGGGATTTTGCCCCGGTGGTAGATGTCAATACCAATCCCAATAATCCTATTATCGGTAATAGAAGTTTCGGTTCTGAAGTTCCCAATGTTATTAGTTCTGCATTAGCTTATTCCAACGGATTGCAGGATAATAATATACTGGCTGCCATCAAGCACTTTCCCGGACATGGAGATACCAATACGGATTCTCATTTAGATTTACCGGTTGTATCACATAAGATAGACCGATTGAATGCTGTGGAGCTGGCACCGTTCAAAGCATTAATGAATAAAGGAATAGGAGGAGTAATGGTAGCCCACCTTTATGTTCCAAACCTCGAATCAGGAAAAGGGATTCCTGCTTCGGTTTCAAAAAACATTATCACCGGATTATTAAAAGAAAACCTGGGATATAAAGGTCTTATCATAACAGATGCTTTAAATATGGGAGCTGTTGCTAACAAATACAAGCCCGGTGAACTTGATGCCATGGCCTTTGAAGCCGGAAATGACATCATGTTATTTTCTCAGGGAGTGGCAGAAGGAAAAAGGCTCATTCAAAATGCTATAGAAAATGGGAAAATTCCTCAATCCAGAGTAGAGGAAAGCGTAAAGAAAATTTTATTGACAAAATATTTTCTGGGACTTGATTCTTACACTCCACGAAATCCTCAAAATATCAATAATGACCTTAATAATGATTCTCATAAAGCATTGGTTCAGAATCTTTATTCAAATGCTTTAACATTATTAAAAGACGATAAAAAACTGCTTCCCCTTAGGAAAGATGAAACCATTTATTATGTTCCTCTGGAAGAAGCTCCCTTTCAAACTTTTGCCGATCGGCTAGGTTCAAAGGTGATCCTAAAAAAAGCAGATGAGATTAATACGATTCCTGCCAACTCTACAGTAATTGTAGGATTTCATAAAGATAATTCAACAGCATATAAACCTTATAAAATCTCAGATGCTTCCAAAAAAGTATTAGCTAATCTGAGCAAAAATCAAAATATCATCTTAAATGTTTTCGGAAGTGCTTATGCATTAAAAGACATCAATATCTCCAATATCTCTACGGTGCTGATCTCTTATGAGAACAACGACGATTCGATGAATGCAACTGCTGATGCACTTCAGGGAAAAACTAAAATCTGGGGAAGGCTTCCGGTTTTGGTTAATGATAATTTAAAGGCCGGAATGGGAATGGATCTTGAAGCAACTGATTCATCTTCTAATCCGGTTATATTTACAACAACATCAAAATAGAAAATACTATAATGAAAATAGGTATCCTTTGCTATCCTACCTATGGAGGAAGCGGAATAGTAGCAACAGAGCTTGGAATGTCCTTGGCCAATAAAGGCTATGAAGTACATTTTATAAGCAATGCTCTTCCTGCAAGATTAGATATTACCAACCCTAATATTTTCTTTCACCGGGTAAATGTCCAGACCTATCCGCTTTTTCAGTATCAGCCTTATGATATTGCACTAAGCTCGATGATCTACCGTGTGGTTAATTTATATAAGCTTGATCTTCTTCACGCACATTATGCCATCCCTTATGCATATGCTGCATTTACAGCAAAACAAATGCTTAAAGAAGACAATAATGACGTTCCCCTGGTAACCACTCTCCACGGAACAGATATCACATTGGTTGGTCAACATCCAAGTTATAAACACGCTGTTGAATTCTCCATTAATCAGTCTGACACCATTACTTCTGTTTCGGAAAGCTTAAAAAGGGATACACTCCAGTTTTTCAAAATAAAAAAGGATATTCAGGTAATTACCAATTTTATAGATAATTCAGAATTCGATGACTGTACAGAATGTCAAAGAACCCAATTTGCGGATCCTGATGAAAAAATATTAATTCACGTATCCAACCTCAGACCGGTTAAGCGTGTGGATGAAGTACTTCAGATATTTAAAAATGTTCAGAAAAAGGTAAAATCCAAACTGATTATCATCGGAGAAGGACCTGATATGGAGAAAATCAATCAGTTCTTAGAAGAGAATCCTGAACTGATTTCCAAGATACGCTTACTAGGAAAGGTTAATGATTTATATAAAATATTACAATTATCTGATGTTTTCCTTCTTCCTTCTGAGCAGGAAAGTTTCGGATTAGCAGCTTTAGAAGCAATGGCCGCTTACACACCCGTTATCAGCTCCAATGCCGGAGGAATTCCCGAGGTGAATATTCAGGGGGAAACCGGATATTTGGCCGAAATCGGAAATGTAGAGGCTATGAGTAATTATACTATCAAATTATTAAGCAACGATGATCTTTTAGTCCGAATGAAGCAAAATGCCAAAGAGCAGGCCGTTAAATTCGATCTTAAAAATGTTCTTCCGGTCTACGAAGAAATGTATAAGACCACTATTGAAAATTTTAAAAAAGAAGTGTCTAAGGTATAATATATTCTATTATATTTGCCTTAAACACCTATGACAGAAAAATTACTTCAATATCTTTGGAACTTTAAAGTTTTCAAAAATTTTGACTTCAAGGATATTGAAGGAAATCCGGTTGAAATCTTAGATTCCGGGCAATGGAATACCAATGCAGGACCTGATTTTCTAACGGCTAAAATCAGGATAAAAGGAATTATTTTAGCAGGTAATATTGAATTACACTTAAAATCTTCCGACTGGATCTTCCACAATCATTCCCAAGACCCTAATTATCAAAACATCATCCTTCATGTTGTTTATCATCATGATGTAGAAATTCCGGAATTCAATCTTAGCCAAATTCCAACACTGGAGCTCAAAAATCATATTGATGAAAACAAATTGGAAAGCTATAAGTATTGGACAGAAGAGCATCAATTCATCAGCTGTGAAAAAATTTTCACTATTGATAAGGTTCCTTCTAACTTCCATGAAAAGAATCTCCTGAAAAAGCTTAATGAGAAAACCACCCAATTGGAAAATAGCTTACAGCAGTATAAAAATGATTTTGAAGCAGTCCTTTTCCATAATCTTGCCTATTCTTTTGGTTTAAAAGTGAATGCTTCTCTATTCAGACTTATTGCAGAAAGTATAGATTTTAAAGTGATTAATAAAATCCGTCAGAATCATATGCAACTGGAAGCTTTATTATTCGGTCTCTCGGGTTGGCTGGAAAACCCGGTAGATGAACAAACACAATTATGGAAAAAAGAATTTGAGTTTATTAAAATAAAGTTTAATCTTCCCGATCTGCAGTTTCATCCTAAATTTTTAAGGTTACGCCCTCCCAACTTCCCTACCATCCGTCTATCTCAGCTCGCCCATCTTTATTCCTCCCACCAAAATTTATTTTCAAAACTGGTTCTGGCCAATGACTTCACCGAACTGATGAATATTTTTAAAGATATCCATGCTTCAGAATATTGGAATACCCGTTTTACTTTTGGGAAAATATCTGAAGTTGATCAGACTAAAACCATAAGCAGAGAATTTATTGAACTGCTCTTATTAAATACTATTCTTCCTGTAAAATATGTTTATCATCAATACCATAATGAAGATGTTATGGATGCTATTTTACAAGTTTACCGTGAACTGCCTCCGGAAAAAAATACTGTCATCAATCAATGGAAAAAACTGGGAATGATTCCTCAGAACGCGTTAGAAAGCCAAAGCCTTATTTATCATAATAAAAACTATTGTGAACAAAAAAATTGCTTAAATTGCGATATTGGTTTTAGACTTTTAAAAGAGAAATAAAATGTTTGACAATATTCGCCATAAAATGGAAAGGGAATGGTTTGGTGTCTTAACAAGAATGGGAGCTAAACTGGGAATTCCTGTATCGAGACTAAGAATCTTTTTCATTTATTCCACTTTTGCTACCGCTGGATTTTTCTTCCTGATCTATCTGGGATTGGCGTTTACATTATGGATTAAAGATATTTTTATTACAAGAAGGCCTAGTGTTTTTGATTTATAATTATGGAGTTTTTACCTATTACCTCATCAGATCATTATCTGGTACAGAATATTTACGATTCTTATTCCACCACTTTCCCGGAAAGTGAAAGGAGAGATGATGAGCAATTTATTGAATTATTTTCTAATCCCTATGTAAAAGTAATTTCAGTTTTAAATGGATCCCAATCTATCGGATATCTCATTTTATGGGAACTGAGTAATTATATCTTCGTAGAACATTTTGAGGTTTTTGAAGCATTCCGAAGCCAGAAACTGGGTTCTCATATTACAGGTTATTTATTCAGAAATTATCCTCGTATTATTTTAGAAATAGAGCCGGAACATTTGGGAGAAGATGCAAAAAGACGCTATTCATTTTATCAGAAAAATGGTTTTAAGCTCATTGATGAAATGTATGTGCAGCCAAGCTATGGAGAAGGGAAAAAGCCACTCGATCTCTGGCTATTGGCAAACTACACACCTGATAACCTCACAGAGGTAAAGGATGAGATTTATGATATTGTTTATCATTAGAATATAAAAAGCCGGGAAATAAATCCGGCTTTTTTACTTTACTGATTACACAGATATTCGTATTATATTTCTAATCGACTTCGTATTCCAGCTTGATGGTAATACTTGCCTCTTTCTCTTTAGATGAAGTATTAAAGGTCCCTCCATAGGAATAATCTTCATTGGAATTAGGTGCCGTAATCTGTATTACTCCCATACTTGCTTTTTTCAGGTTTCCTAAATGGCTTCCTGAGTTTTCTGCAATTTTTTCAGCTCTTTCTTTGGCATCTTTAGTTGCATTGGCAATCATTTCCTGTTTTACACTGGCTAACTTTGTATAAAAATATTGAGGGGATGAGGAAGTAAACTCTACTCCACGGTTAATAATCTCTGTAATATTTCTGGAAAGGTTCTCAATCTTTGCAACTTCTTTACTTTCTATGGAGACCTTTTGGGTAAGGTTATAACCTGAAAATTCTCCCTGAACATAGTTCCCGTTACTATCATTATAACTTCTGAACTGTTTCTGGATATCCACTGCCGAAAAGACAATCTCATTTTGTTTTATTCCTTTTGAAATAAGATAATCATTAATAATCTTCCTATCCAATGCCAGCTCATCGTATGCTGACTTCAGATCGATATTATTTTTGGAAAAACTCCCTGACCATGTAATAAGGTCAGAGGTAAACTGCTTAGTTCCCAAGCCTGTTACTGAAATTGTATTTTCAAATTTATTCCTGTTTTTAATAGCATTTCCTAAAAATGCCAGCCCTATGATAAACCCCAGGGCAGCAATGGTTATTGCAATAATAGTTTTACTCATGTTTTGTGAATTAATTTGGTGGAATCAATCCATCAATTTCTATTCCGAACTGTGGCCTCCTTTAGACTTTAACCTTTCTACATAAGGAGGTATTGTATCTTCCAGGCTTAGGAGTACTCCGGATAAGTTTTTCGCTTTTACATACGTCCGCACGTGAGGTTTTGTCGTAAAGGAAAATTCCAGAAATTCAGATATTCTTTCTTTAGGAATTCCATTTTCTGTAAAATAGAATTCTTCTACCCGACTTTTAATCCACATGATATCAGACTGAAGATCATCGTATTTATATTTTCGTTTTTGTCTTCTGGCCTTACCGCTTATCAGATCATAAGCCCCTTGAACATCCAGGTGCCCTACGAGAATAGGTAAGAGCACCTGCTTTACCTCCGCAGGTTTTTCACGCATCTTGCCTACAGGCTGAGGAAGTCCCACTGCCTGCTGTATAATTTCCCCTTTATTTACTTTGGCGACAAGTTTGGAGTCTTTACTTAAATCACCGCTAAGCTTCTGATGTAATTTAACTTCCTCAATATCTTCAGGAATCTTCACTAGTGTAATAAACAGCATAGAATTAAGTCCATTTCCGGGAACTCTTCGGGAAACTCTTTCGTATCCGGCTTTTACAAACCGTAATTCATCATTGAAAGAGGCTTCAATGGAAAACTGTCCGGAACTATTAGTCGTTACCTTCTCATTGGTAGACATATTAACAATAGTAACCACTCCAAGACTGATTTTATTATCATCCGTAACTTCACCCGTAACTTTTATCTGGGAAAACATATAAGAAAATATAAAATATGGCATTATAGAGAGCACTTTTCTCAATATGTCCATATAATTATTTTTGAGTTTGAGGTGCTCTATAGGACGCTATCCTCGTTAAAACCGCCCTTTGAAACCTTATCAGATCTGCATCGCTGCAATACCCGTATTTCAATATATTTTTTCTTTCAAATCCACCTGCAAAAACATAGTATATAAAATTCTGAATCAAAGGCTTATCTATTTGTAAATCAGTAAAATATTTTTCTCCAAGATGGGCTATAAGATAGTTCATAAAGTCTACATCATCCCATTTATTCTTGACTTTACCAAGCGTAAATATTCCTTTGGTAACAGGCTGTACAAACTCTCCGCCTCGTGGTGCCAGAATTCTGGGATCTGACTTTTTAGCCATATATTGATCCATATCACTCAAGAGCTTTTTTACTTTATCAGATTTATCGACACTCTTGGCATCTATTTTCAAATCACCTGTAAGCCCTTTCTTTATCTGAACTTCTGCAATATCTTGAGCTGCTCTCACTAATATTACATTAACTGATCCCGCTATATTCTCTTTTGTAATCTTTTTACTGGTACGTTCATAGCCTAGTTTAATAAAACGAAGTTCATCACCTACCCTTCCTGAGACCATAAAGTGCCCATCACGGTTTGTGGAAACCCGTTCATCTGTTCTGATATTGATTACGGTAACTCCTGCGATCTCTGTATTTTCTTCAGAAGTCACTTTTCCGAAAATATATTCTTGAGCATAGGTGTCGACAAAAAAGAGGGAGCAAATTAAAAAGAATAGTTTAAGTTTCACAGGCTATAATTTTAAGACAAAACTAAAAATATTTTTAAATTAATTCACAAGTTTAACCACACTTAACGCGTTTTAGCATTTATTTTAGATTTTCACTATTCCAATTTGTCGACTTTTCACTTAAATTTTAATTAACTTGCCATTTAAATTTCTCGGATACAATGCAAAATTCTTATACAGTCATTAATGCTTCTGCGGGGTCAGGAAAGACCTACGCACTGGTACAGAGACTTTTAATGATCTGCCTTCGCTATCCTAACCAGCAACAAACCATAAGGAATATACTGGCTCTGACTTTTACCAATAAAGCAGCCAATGAAATGAAGGAAAGGATATTGACCTGGCTGGGGAATTTTTCTTCTGATAATTATGCTGAGAACACCGACCTTAAAAACATCCAAAAAGCATTTGGGGAGGAAGGCATAAAAATAACACTGGATGAATTACACTTCCGGTCTAAAAAATTACTGGATTACATTCTTCATAACTATTCCACACTCAATATTGGAACTATCGACCGTTTCAATTCCAGATTGGTAAGAAGTTTTTCTTATGAATTAGGGTTAGCCAAAAATTTCAACCTCGAAATCGAAGCGGAACCTTTCCTGATTGAAGCTGTTGATAAAATGCTGGACCAAATCGGAGAAAATGAAGCTATTTCTCATTCTTTTATGGATTATGTAGATTATAATCTGGAAAATAATGAGAGAATTAATCTTAATAAAAACCTGTATGATTCTGCAAAGGAGTTTGTAAAAGATATTCATTATGAACATCTGAAGGATAATAAAGGCTTTGATGAGAATCATTACGAAAACATTAAAAATACTATCCGGAAGGAAATTATTTTTAATAAAAAACAATCGCTTGCCATAGCCACCCAATCCATTGAGCTGTTTAAATCCAGAAACATAGAAGTAGAAGATTTTGCCCAGGGAAAAAACGGAATCGGAGGTTTCTTCACTAAAGTTCTGGATTTCTACCAGCAAAAAAGACCGGGTTTTCCTTTTCCTACGTCTCAGGAAGAAGCAGTTATAAATAATTACAGAAAAGGTGCTTCTTCAAAATCTAAAAGTAAAGAACCTGAAATTTTTGAAATTCTCGATCAGCTTTTAGAAAATAGAATGCAGCTTATTGTACTGTACATCGAAACACAGAAAAAGGAAAAAATACTTTCAGCCCTTCTCCCGTTAAAAGTAAATAAAGATATACAGGATGAGCTCAAAAAGATCGAAGAAGAAAATGATCTTGTACTGCTCTCAAAATTCAATATCCTGATCAATGAAAACCTCAAAAATGAACCATCTGCCTTCATTTATGAGAAAGTGGGCTCTCAGTTCCAGCATTACTTTTTCGATGAATTTCAGGACACTTCTGAGCTTCAGTGGCAAAATTTTATTCCTCTGAGGGATCATAGTGTATCCACAGAAAATACTTCTTTTACATTGGTGGGAGACCCTAAACAGAGTATTTACCGATTCAGAGGTGGAGAAAGCAAGCTCATGCTCGATATCATTAATAAAAAGGAACTCTCTCCCAAAGAAGCAGATTTATTGGTTTTAAAAGATAATTGGAGAAGTGCAAAAAATATCGTTCAGTTTAATAATGAACTCTATCGGTATCATTCTGAAACTTTAGAAGAAGAGCATAAGGCTATTTTTGGAATGGATGCCGAGCAGAATCCCAGGTCATCTATTGAGGGAAGAGTAAAAGTTAATCTTATTGAAAACCTTACTAACGAGGATTTCTACAATGACACTTCCGAAAGTATGCAAAGGGATATTCAGGAATGCTTGGATAATGGCTTTTCATTCTCTGATATCACCATCCTTTGTAGAGGAAATTTTGATATTTTCAGCTATTCCCAAAAATTGGGAAACCTTAAAGTCAATTACCTGGGTGAAGAAACAAATATTAAAACCATTTCAGAAAAAGGGCTTACCTTAGAACTATCTCATACTTTGCAGGCTGTCATTGAATTTTTAAATTGGGAAATCAATCCGAAAAGTAAGCCGAATCTGATTATGATGATGTATTATCTTAACAGACTGGGACGAATCCATATGCTGGATTTCACATGGGAAATGGATGAAATCCTAAGTATAGAAGCACATGAGGAAATTATAGAGTTTATCAAATCCCGGTATCAGTTACACCTGAAACAGGATAGCTTCCCTAAATTCAATCTATACAATTTTGTAGAATATTATATCAATGAATTTTCTGTAGAAAACAAAGAAACCGATTTCCTGTTGAATTTTTTGGAAATGCTTTTCAATTTTACTCAAAATGCGGGTGCCAGCGTTAAAGAATTTCTGAAATACTGGAACGAAGAAGCTTCGGGATATACTATTCAGGCCTCTGAAAATATTGATGCCATCCAGATCATGACCATTCATAAAGCGAAAGGGTTGGAATTTCCCATTGTTTTCATTCCCATGATGAACAAAAACCGTGATAATGAATTTACCAACTGGTTTGAAACGAATAATGATGAGGCTTTGAAATCTGTTAATATCAATCAGTTCAGTAAAAACCTAGAGGTATATGATGAGGAAATACGAAAATTTAACCAGCAAAATTCATATAAAAATTTTATCGACAGGCTATGCCTTCAATATGTAGCCACTACCCGACCTGTTGAACAATTATTTTTCTTTATTCAGAAAGCCAATAAAACCTCTAACAATCTAGAACTTTTAGACTTTCTTCAATCCAGAAATCCGGAGAATAAAGATGAATTTGATCTTTATGAAGTAAAACCTGAAACATTATTAAAGCATTCCAAAAGTAAAACCTCTTCTTTTCAGACCAGGGATATTCAGAATCTGAAAAACATCAATGAGAAAAATACTTCGATTAAAATTGCCACTCCTTCCAAAAACTATCAGGTAAGAAATGAAAAAGTGAGAACCGGTATTTTTGTTCACGAACTCCTATCTAAAATCAATACTGAAAAGGATATTCAGAAAGTTTTGGGCAGCTATGTTCTGGAGGGACAGATTACTCTGGAAGAAAAAGAAGAGATCAGCTCTATATTAAAAGGTATCATTACAACTTATTCGGATTTCTTTGATGAGAAATGGGAAGTTATCAATGAGCAGGATATTATGATCTCTACAAATGGAGAAAGTAAAGTTTATCGTCCCGACCGCATCTTAAAAAATGGGGAAGATTATATTATTATAGATTTTAAAACAGGAGAGGCTTCTGAAAAACATGAAGTTCAGATTGAAACTTATAAAAGGGTATTGGAAAGTCTTGGTAAAAAGGTGATTACCACACAGCTTATTTATTTATAAAAAATCACCCTAATTTATTTTAGAATGATTTTATATTTTGAAAATTTATAGAAAAACTTAGTCTTTCAGACTTTTTAACTTTTCTATTTCTTTATTTTGCTCAGAGATTTCTTTTTTAAGCTCTATAGTATATAAAGTGAGTTCTTCAATTTTTTGTAATAACAAATTGGTAACCTCCCCTACATTTAAACCTTCTTTCTGAATTGTTTTTGCTGAAGGTATTCCCGGTAAATGATTATTGTCTTTCGTAAATGTTTCTACCTCTTCCAATGACAGCATTTTATACTGAGGATTTAAAGAGGACTTTCCTGTATAATACTTTTCAAACACATAATCAGCAGGGACGCTCAAATCCACTTTAACTTCTTTTGCATGTATTTTACCATTCACTGTTAATTCCGAATCAGGAGTAGTCGAATTTATTCCTACATATCCATTATTCAGAATAGTCATTCTCGGCTTTCCATACCCTCTTGTAAACATTCGGATTCCATCATTTCCGGAAATCCAAAGTTCTGCGGAATAAGGACTGGGAACTGCTGCAATTCCATATTGTCCCATTGAAAATGTAGAAGAGCTTAAGTTGGGAACCTCTGTATTAGTAACCGAAAATCTTGCATCATCTCCGAAATTAACCATTGCATATCCTTCAGCCCAGATATCACCTCCCGCAATATGAAGTTTCCTTTTGGGTGTTGAAATTCCAATTCCTATATTTCCCGTGGTGGGATTGGTAGTAGCTCCTGTCACTGCTCCTGATGGAGTATAAATCTGAGCAGAAATTTCTATACAAGAAAATAATGTTATTATAAGTAAAAATTGTTTTTTCATACGCTTAATTTAAAATCAACCACTGAATTTTTTACAAAATTAATGCATAAAATCGAAAACAAACTAAAATCAACTACACAAATACACATCATAAAATATTTATTTACTAATACATACTTACATAAGTCATAAATAAATAAGGAGAACAATCATGTTCCCCTTTATATATGAAATTCTAATAAAAGTTTAAGCTTCCTCATCCGCAGTAAATACTCTTTGAGCCAATTCCTGATCAAAAAGGTATAATGCAGAAGGATTATCGCTGACCATCTTGATTTTAGTAACCAACTGAGAAGCACTTGATTCTTCTTCTACCTGTTCATTGATAAACCACTGCAAGAAAGAAGTTGTTGCAAAATCACCTTCATCATTTGCATTCTTCACAATATTAAAGATACTTTTTGTTACTATTTTTTCATGTTCCAATGCTTTTTCAAAAATTTCTATTGCATCTTTAAATACATGAGGGGGTTTTGGAATTTCTCCTATAATAATTTCTCCGCCTACATCATCTAAATAGTCAAACATTTTGTCAGCATGCATTAATTCTTCTTTGCTTTGTACTCTGAAATAATTCGCAATTCCATCCAGATCCTTTGCAGAAAACCACGCAGACATAGAAAGATAATATTGCGCAGCATATTGTTCATTAGCAATCTGTTCGTTAATCAATTGTGCTATTTTTTCGCTTACCATAATAAAAAGTTAATATCCAAAATTAAGGAAATAAATATCCAATCTCAAAACTTTAATGAAATTTAATAAAAAAGAGCGAATTCGTTTCGCTCTTTTTCACATTAAAAAATCAAAATTATAAACTATTATTTAGTCTGCTCAGAAGATGTTCCCTGCATTTGCTTTTTCATTCCCTTTCCTCCTTTTCCTTTCATATCTCCTTTTTTTTGTTCCATTTTGGATTTTCTGTCAGCCTGCCATTTGTTATATTGCTCCGTAGACAATATTTTCTTCATATCAGCATCCATCTGTTCTCTTTTCTGCTTCATTTTATCCATATCTGCTTGTCTTTTCGCTTTATTCTGTTCGAATTCGGCTTTCATTTCAGCATCTCTTTTTTCATGAAGTGCTTTGATCTGTGAAACCTGAGATTGGTTTAAGTTAAGATCTTTCTGCATCTGCGCTAAATGTTCCTGCTGTTTTTGTTGTCTTTTCTGTTGCATTTCAGCTCTTTTTGCTTCTCGGTCTTTATCTTGCGATGGGGTTTGCTGAGCCATTACAAAACTTCCCATTCCCATAAACGCTATGGCTAAAACTAATTTTTTCATCTTTAAAAATATTTAAATAATTGTTATACATCTTTTTGATACCAAAATAAATAACAAGTTAAATGGGAATATTCATAAAAAATGTTAATTTTTATTATTGAAAACATAA
The DNA here is from genome assembly GCF_022712095.1 of Chryseobacterium sp. Lineage (GTDB taxonomy): Bacteria > Bacteroidota > Bacteroidia > Flavobacteriales > Weeksellaceae > Chryseobacterium. The sequence goes on from NZ_JALAHD010000092.1 coordinate 13,177, forward strand.
AATAAAAAAAGAGCAGATAAATCTGCTCTTCACACCACTTAAAAATATAATATATGAAATATTAATTATTTGCTAATCTCTGTCTGAACCCAGAATTTCTGTTATCATTTCCGTTGTTCTCCCTTGAGTTTTTAATTCTCGGAGCAGAGTTTTCAGTTCTTTGCTGAGTTCTGTTATTCTCACTTCTAAATCCGCTATTACCATTATTGGTTCTAGGAGCTGCTTCTCTTCTTATTCCCTGATTTCCGTTATTTCTTATACCACTGTTATCAGCTGTTCCGTTTCTAAATCCGCTATTGTTGTTATTTCTAACATTATTATTACCGGAATTATTATTAGAACCTCGGAAACCTCCCTGATTATTGTTGTTATTATTTCTTACCCCATTATTAGACTGGTTGCGGAATCCTGAATCATTATTATTTCTAAATCCACCATTATTACCGGGTCTATTATTTCTTACAATATTATATGTCGGGTTGTTATTATGACTGAATTTATTTCTGTCTACCCTATAAATATTAATATTAACGTTTCTATAACGAGGCATTACACTATATCTTGGAGCGTAGTACGTTCTTCTGTAATTTTGGAAGTAAACGACAGGACTGCTTCCTCTGTAATAATTATTCTGGAAAACAATAAATAATCTAGGGCCCAGAATTCTTTCCATAGCATAATATCTGTCATAATACCATCTGTCCGGATTATATCTGTAATAGTTATTCCAAACACTAAAATTAGCATATAGCCCATTCAGCTGAATGATCTGATTAATCTGCCAATTGGATAATCTGTTTTGGCGAAAGAAGACATTCCAGTTAATTGAAACAATACTGTTTCTATAGTCGTTATAATAACTTTGGTAATATGAATTCGGATAATAATCCTGAGGGTAATTATAATAGTAATCATCTGGGAAATTATTTCCATACTGATCATTTCCATAATAGTCATTGCTATACCCTGAGCCATCGCCCCATCCGTTGTTATCCGGATATTGTTGAGCAAACGACATTGTCGCTAAGCCCATCGCTATTCCTAAAAGTATTTTTTTCATCGGTATAATCTTATCGGTTACATATAGTTGAATATCTCTATTCTATTTACTTTGATGGAAATAAAAAAAAGAAGTTAAATCATTTGATCAAACTTCTTTTAATTTATCAATAAATAACTGATAATCAATTATTAAATTATTAAAACCTACCACTATCTTTTATCCAGTAAGCTATTTTTTCATTAAAGGATTTTTTATCTTTAAGATCCTCCAGATTCAAATGCATTCGATATCTCCAATAATGTGGAAAAACTGCAGGATTATTAATTCTTTCATTATCCATATTAACATTGGTAAGTTCCTTATCTGTAGCCAAAAATTCCTGTAATGGGAATATAGCAAGCATAGCATCATTATAAAGATGCTGTTTCATAATGATTTCAGCCAAATGAGCATCTAGTTCCTGAGGAGCCATTCCGTACTGAACTAGCTGCTGATTAAAATATTTCTGAGTTAAAGCAGGATATTCTTTCCACCATTGTCTTAAGGTAGAGCTGTCATGAGAAGATGCTGTAACCACATTCATATAATTGGCATTTTTAGGATCATAGAAAGGGATATTCTCAGAAGGCATACGCTGTACTTTTAAAGCAATAATAGCCAATTCATCCATTACAACAGGTACACATGCCGGAACCAAGCCTAAATCCTCCCCACAAATAAGCATTTGTGTTGCATTTAATATCATTGGAAGCTTTTCCATAGCCTGCTCATACCAAAGATAATCCTGCCTTCTGAAAAAGTAATCATGATACAGTTCATAAATTGCTTTCTGTTCCCATTCCGTTAAGTATCGGAAAGAATCAGTCCCTGCAACGTTGAATCTGGGATGATAAACAATTTCTCCGTTTCTTTCTTCTGTTAAGAAAAGGACATTCGCACACAAAGAAATTAATTTTTCTTTCAGCTCTTCATTACTATTAACTTTAAAATAATCCGACAACTTTCTTTGGGTATCAAACTCTTCTTTAAAAGAGTAAGTCCCATCCGTATGATCATTCAGAAAGTGAAGAGCTTCATTCTTATCTTCACCAAAATAGTTCCAGAGAATCTCATCGTTGATAAAGGGTTTACAATATCTGTCAAAATTAAAAGGAATATTCCATGCTTTGAATTCATCAGTAACGATAGGTACAGCCGGATAAAAATATCCTAAAATTCCCTGAGTAGCAGAAATAGGCATTCTCCATATTCTAAAGAATCCTAAAATATGATCGATTCTCATCGCATCAAAATACTGCTCCAATGCTTTGAATCTGTTCTTCCACCATTTATATCCTTCAGCCTTCATGGCTTCCCAGTTATAAGTTGGAAATTCCCAGTTTTGTCCTAATTCCGTAAACTGATCAGGTGGTGCTCCTGCCTGGAAATCCATTCCAAACAATTCAGGCTCTGTCCAGGCCTCCACAGAATAACGGTAAATCCCTATCGGTAAATCCCCTTTAACAGAAACCCCAAGACTATGCACATAATCAATAGCTTCTTTTAATTGTTTATGTAATTGGAACTGTACCCATGCATGAAGCATAGAGTCATCATATTCTTTATTACCTACAGAGAAAAAAGGGGATATTTTCCCTGCTATATATTTCTTATGCGTTTTCCAATCATTAAAGTTTGGAGTTTTATATTTATCTCTTAAAACACAAAAAGCAGAGTAAGGAATTAGCCAATCTTCATTATCTTTTATGAATTTCTTAAAGCTCCTGTCTTTATAAATTTTATCTTTTTCGGCATTAAAAACAGCTTTTAAATAGTTCCATTTTCCTGAGATCATTTTTTCATAATCTATCAGTTCAAGGGCATTCAATGCTTTTTTATCCGCTTGATATTTTTCCTGAACCTCAGCAGGTAAAGGAAAATCTAAACTTTCTAAAGAAATATATTGTGGGTGTAATGCATACACAGACACGGCAGCGTAAGGATAAGAATCTGTCCAGCTATAATTAGCCGTCGTATCATTAATAGGAAGCACCTGGATAATTCCCAGATTGGTTACTTTTGCCCAATCCGCCAATTTTTTTATATCGGAAAATTCTCCCACTCCAAAGCCATCTTCACTTCTTAATGAAAAAACAGGGACAGCTACTCCTGCTGCATGGTACATCTGATAGGCTTTAAATCTAAAATAATGATTAGAAACAATCTGTAAGATATCATCTTGAAGATTCGGAATCGTCGTTCTGTTTTCTCCGGTTTCAACATCTATAATTCTGCCTTCTTTTTTATCATAAATACAATATTTGTATTCCACTGACTGTTCTTCCGGAATTTCAACTGAGGTTTCCCAGATTCCAAAATCGGTCTGGGCTAAATGAAGTGCTTTATCATAATCCCATTTACCTAAAGACTCTGTATTTCCAAAGAGCACGATATGCCAGTCAGGATTATAAATGGGTGCTTCTATTCTAAACAGATGGGTATGTTTTTTTAGAACTGTAAACTTATCGGGACTAAACTGATTAAGTTTATTATGAAATACTTTATTATTAAGATAATTCTCCGGGAAATTTTTATTATTCCACTCATCAAAAATCAAAAATTCCTTATAATTATGCGGAAAATTCAGATGATGCTGGACAAATTCTTCCCGAACTAAATTTCCTTTTTCATCTATCAATTGATACTGATAGGAAATTGATTTGGAAAAATAGTCTACTTCACATTTCCACCATCCATTTTCTGTATAATACATAGTATGGACCTGAGGTGTGGCTCCTTCATTGATCAGCAACTGCAAGTTCTCCCCGACTTTTGCGATGTAGCCTATATTAAAGTATAACTTCATTACAATTTTTTATAAAAGTACATTTAAATCTCGAAAAATAAAACTTCTTGAATATCAAATATTCATTAAAAAACCTCCTCAAATACTTGAAAAGGTCGTATTATATCACAAATTTAACAGATTATTCTGTTACCAGTATTTTCTTATTCAACAATATTCTGCCAGCTTCATCGGAAATATTTAAAAAATAGCTGTCAGCTTTAACATTTTTCAAATATACAGGCTCATCCAGATAACCGTCTTTAACAAATAAAGTCTGGCTTAAAACATTCCTGCCTACGCTATCAAGCATATTAACTTTTATATTTCCTTTTACCGTTCTATCATTTACCTTCACTGTAATAAAACCTTCCACTACTCTGGTAGGATATACATCAATATTAGAAAGGGTATTCAGTCCGTCCTGAAAATTCACATAATATTTGCTGGCCAGATCATACACCGGAAGCTTTAAACTTCCCTGAAGTTTCATGGCCTGAAGGGTTTCTAAATTTATTTCATAGAGTACACCTCCTTTTTCACTTCCTATAATTACTTTCCCATCGAAGTTTACTGCGGCACCATTGATCGGATAGTTATTGGGCAGTCCGGTAATTTTGCCGACAAATACAGCTCTTAATTCCGGGGTTATGATTTTAAAAACATTTCCCGAAGCTGAAAAAACGTAGAAATTATTTTCTGTATCACCTACCATATCACCACCAAACCCCGTTTTTATATTGGTAAATGAATTAATCCCATTATTGATATCATCTTTAACAGATCCCAGATTATTAGCAATATATAGGTTATTTACTTTCGTAATCTGAATAAACTGGTTTCCTGCATTACTCAGAGCGTATATATTTCCATCATAACCAGAAGACATTCTCGTCATCTGCGAATTAACATCAGATTCTGTGACATTGATGGCATTGTTCTCCACCAGCACAATTTCTTTTGTCTGCGGATTCAAGATATAAATATTTGATGATAATAAGGGTATATACACCAAGGTATTATCAAGGGAATTATAACCTAATGTAGCGATAATGTGAGCCTGGGCATTATTAGAAGTATTTTTATCTTCTGTAACAACACCTCTCCTGTTTTGAGAAAAGACTTTAGCCTCTGAATCAGCACCAAATATACTTTGCCCCTGCATCCCGTTTCCCATATCAAGGCTTCTGAAATCATTAAAAGCTATTTTAGAGGAATCTTTCCCGGTAATTGCAAAAAAATCCTGCTGTGCCTGAGCAGTAATATTCAATAACAGTAGAAAAACAGGTAGTAATCTTTTTTTCATATACAAGGTTTTATCAGCACTAAGTTACATAATTTCAAATTGTGTATAAAAAATATCTCGCAAACTGAGATGATACTATTTGTTCAATTTGCGAGAATATATAATTTGTTAATTTCTTATTTAGTTCAGGACATAAGATGTTCCGTCTCTGCCATCTTTCAGCTCAATCCCTTCTGCTAAAAGCCTGTCTCTGATTTGGTCGGAAAGTTCAAAATTTTTGGCTTTTCTGGCTTGGTTTCGCAATTCAATTAAAACCTGCAAAGTCTGGTCTAACTTTTCATTATTATTTTCTTCGATCGCCTGTAATCCAAGCACATCAAAAATAAAGGCCTTAAGTATTTCTTTCAGTTCCTCTAAATCTTTTGTAGAAATTGTTTCTTTTCCATCATTCAAAGCAAAAATATATTTTACCACTTCAAATAAATGAGCAATAAGAATCGGGGAATTAAAATCGTCTGTTAATGCTTCATAGCATTTATTTTTCCAATCCTGAAGATTAAATCCTGATTCCTTAACCTCATCGGGTGTAATAGAATTAAGAAGTTTATAGGCCTCCATTAATCTTAAATACCCTTTTTCACTGGCTACCATTGCATCATTGGAAATATCCAATACGCTTCGGTAATGAGCCTGTAAAAAGCAGAAACGTACTATCGTGGGATGAAAAGGTTTTTCAAAGAAATTATTGTCTCCAGAAACCAATTGCATAGGCAGGATATAATTTCCTGTAGATTTACTCATACGCTGCCCGTTCATGGTAAGCATATTGGCATGCATCCAGTAATTTACCGGACTTGTATCATTGCAGGCTTTTCCCTGTGCTATTTCACATTCATGATGTGGAAATTTAAGATCCATTCCTCCTCCGTGGATATCAAAGTTCTCTCCCAGATATTTTGTACTCATTGCAGTACATTCGAGGTGCCATCCAGGAAATCCTTCTCCCCAAGGAGAGTTCCATCGCATGATATGAGCAGGAGATGCTTTTTTCCATAAAGCAAAATCCTGAGGATTCTTCTTTTCACCCTGACCATCAAGATCTCTGGTATTAGCGAACAATTCTTCGATATTTCTTTTGGAAAGTTCTCCGTAGTTCATTCCTCTTTTATTATATTCAATTACATCAAAGTAAACGGAACCATTACTTTCATAAGCAAATCCCTTCTCTATCAGCTTTTGAGTCAGCTCAATCTGCTCTACAATATGTCCTGTTGCCGTAGGCTCTATATTAGGAGGTAATAAATTAAACATTTCAAGTACCTTATGAAAATCAACCGTATATTTCTGTACGATTTCCATGGGTTCTAATTTTTCAAGACGGGTCTGCTTGACGAACCTGTCATTTTCCACATTCCCATCATCCGTAAGGTGTCCTGCATCCGTAATATTTCTTACATATCTCACCTTATATCCTAAATGTATCAGTGTTCTGTAGATAAAGTCGAAGGAAAGGAATGTTCTCACATTTCCTAAATGCACATTACTGTAAACTGTAGGTCCACAAACATACATCCCTATATTTCCTTCTAAAATAGGTTTAAATATTTCTTTTTCTGCTGTAAGCGAGTTATATATTTTTAACTGCATTATGTTCTTTTTAATTTTTAAAATTTAATTGAGTTCGGTCCATAGGATATTAGCAACAACAGACAATTGTCACTAAAAATATTTTGTCTGAAACTTTTTTAAATTTTATCATAATCAAATAGCTTTTAGATGATAATTCATATGATCTACATAATCACTGATGAGGAATTCCAGCGTAAAAACTTGTGGTTTCCCTTTCGTAGTATCACAAATACGGGTTAAAGCTTCATCAGGTATATTTTCAACGGTATGTACAATCTGAAGGTTTAAAACTTTCCATAAACTGATCACCTCAGCCGTAGGAATATTCTGATAGTTTTGAGCTTTTACCCAAAAATCCTGGTCATAAATGATATTTTCATTTTCTTTATATTGGGTAACTACAAATCGTCTGATATTAGTCAAAGCACTATCACACAGATGTCCCAAAACTTCTTTTTTAGACCATTTTTCGGGTTGAGGTTTATATGACCAATCCTCTTCAGAGATTTTTTCAAATCTTTGAAGTTCACTTTCTATTATATTTTTGAGAATCTGATAGTTCATTATAGATTTAATTTAATCAAATTTAGCATGACTTCCTACGTAATGCAGGAATTCCTGTCTTGTAATAGGGTTTGTTCTAAAAATACCACTTAGTTCCGCTGTAATGGTAGAACTTGCCGTATCTTTTATTCCTCTGCAATTTACACACAAATGTTTGGCATCTATAATACACGCTACATTTTTAGTTCCTAATGCTTCTTTAAGAGCTTCCACTATCTGCATGGTCAGCCTTTCCTGAACCTGTGGCCTTTTAGCGTAATAGTCTACAATTCTATTAATTTTAGAGAGCCCTATTACTTCTCCATTGGAAATATAAGCAACATGAGCTTTTCCAATAATAGGTAAAAAATGGTGCTCGCAGAAAGAATAAACTGTAATATCCTTTTCCACTAACATTTGTCTATATTTATATTTATTGGAGAAAGTAGAAATTCCCGGTTTATTTTCGGGAAGAAGTCCTCCAAAAATTTCATTCACATACATTTTAGCAACACGCTTCGGAGAATCCTTAAGGGAATCGTCAGTCATATCTAATCCCAATGTTTCCATAATTTCTCCGAAAAGCTGAGTAATTTTTTCTACTTTTTCCTGTGGCGATTTATCAAAAGCATCCTTCCTTATAGGTGTATGCTCTTTCCCTGTAAAAATATCATCGTCGTTATCAGTAAAATCAACCATTTCCATTTATTTTGGGACAAAAATACGGATAATATTTCTTCATTATATTTTAAATTCGCCTAAAAAATATTACCTTCCCATTCTATTTGTATATTAACCATGATTTTTGTTGAAGAAGTACAAAATGAAAAGCAGAAAAAAGAATTTTTAGAATTTCCGGTAAGGCTTTACCAGCATGATAAAAATTATATCCGACCCCTTAATCACGAAATTGAAATTTTTTTCGACCCTACTAAAAATAAATTTTTTAAAAGCGGGGAATGTAAAAGATTTTTGTTTCTGAACAAGGACCATGAAACTGTAGGTAAAGTAGCCGTTTTCATTAATACACTTTACGAACAAGACCAACCCACAGGAGGGATTGGCTTTTTCGACTGTATCAATGATCAACAAACTGCCGACTTTATATTTGATTATTGCAAGGAATGGCTGCGAGAAAGAGGAATGGAGGCGATGGACGGCCCTATTAACTTTGGGGAACGGGATAAGTTTTGGGGATTACTCACCGAGGGCTATATGGAACCTTTATACGGCATGAATTATAATTTCCCTTACTATAAAGAACTTCTTGAAAATTACGGTTTCCGTATTTATTATGAGCAGCTTTGTTTCTCACGACCCATTTTTGCTGAGGTTTCTAGAGTATTCACCCTTATGCACGCTAAACATTCACGAAACCCTGCCATTTCTGCAAAACCTTTAAAAAAAAATAATCTGGAAAAGTTTGCAGCAGATTTCGTTGAAATCTATAATCAGGCCTGGGCATCTCATGGTGGTGGAAAGCAGATGGAAAAAGCGAAAGCCATAAGGATATTCAAAACAATGAAACCTATCATCAATGAACATATTTCATGGTTTGTCTATGAGAACGAAAGGCCGATTGCCATGTGGATAAACATTCCGGATCTGAACCAATGGTTTAAATATCTGAATGGAAAATTCGGATTCCTTCAAAAACTGAAATTCTTGTGGTATAAAAGTTTTAAGAAAAATGAAAAGATGGTGGGTTTAGTATTTGGAGTAATTCCCGCATGGCAGAAGAAAGGTATCGAAGGCTATATGATCTGGGAAGGCACCCAACATCTTAGAAAAAACACAGATTTTACTGTTACAGAACTGCAATGGATCGGCGATTTCAATCCTAAAATGATCAAAATTGCAGAAACTCTGGATACAACTGTTACAAGACGATTAGCTACTTACAGGTATTTATTTGACAGAAATAAAGAGTTTGAAAGGCATCCAATAGTAGACTAGATTTATTTTCGATTCCGATTACATTATTATTTCATTATTCTAAAATCGAAATAAAAAAGGCTGCTCATTAAGCAGCCTAGTTAAATGTATATCAAAATAGCTCACTAGCTACTTTTTTAATGTTATCACTTTTTCCCATTGAATAGAAGTGCAGTACAGGTACTCCAAAATCAAGAAGCTCTTTACACTGGTTAATTGCCCATTCTATACCGATCTGTTTAACCGCTTCATTATTTTTAGCACTTTCCACTGCTGTGATCAAATCTTCGGGAAGATCTATCTTAAATACCTGAGGTAATATTTTTAAATGTTTTTTAGTTGCAATAGGCTTAATTCCCGGAATAATAGGAATGTTAATTCCCATTTCACGGACCTTCTTTACGAACTCTATGTATTTTTTATTATCAAAAAACATTTGAGTTACGATATAATCTGCTCCGGCATCTACTTTTTGCTTCAGCCATTTCAAATCATAATTCATGGAAGGGGCTTCAATATGCTTTTCAGGATATCCGGCAACTCCTATGCAGAATTTATTGAATTCATCACACACCTGGTCTTCATCATGAAGGTATTTCCCTCTTCCCAGATCATTGATCTGATGTACAAGATCCATCGCACTTTCATGTCCTCCAGGCGTTGGCTCAAAATACTGATGCCCTTTCATAGCATCTCCGCGAAGCGCCATCACATTCTCTATTCCCAGATACATACAATCTACCAGAAGATATTCTGTTTCTTCTTTTGTAAATCCTCCACAAAGTAAGTGAGGAACTGTATCCACATCATATTTATGCTGAATAGCTGCGCAAATCCCTAATGTTCCCGGGCGCATTCTGGTAGTTTTCCTCTCCATCAATCCGTTTCCTTTATCGATATAAATGTATTCTTCCCTAGAAGTGGTTACATCGATAAAAGGAGGTTTAAATTCCATCAATGGATCTATATTTTTATATAAATCTTCAATTCCAATCCCTTTTGTCGGAGGAATAACTTCCAGAGAAAAGAGCGTTTTTCCATTGGCATTCTTTATATGTTCAGTAATCTTCATATCTTTATTAATCTGCTAAATTAGGTGACAACCATTTTCTGGCTTCTTCTTCTGTAATTCCTTTTCTTATTGAGTAATCTTTCAACTGGTCTTCTGCTATTTTTCCCACTCCGAAATATTTGGCATTCGGATTTCCGAAATAATACCCGGAAACAGAGGCCGTAGGGAACATAGCCAGGCTTTCAGTAAGGAATACTCCTATATTTTCTTCTACTTTAAGAAGGTCCCAAATGGTGTGCTTTTCCAAGTGGTCGGGACATGCAGGATACCCTGGAGCGGGTCTTATTCCTTTATATTTTTCAGCGATAAGATCTTCATTATTAAGCTGCTCCTGATTCGCATATCCCCAATATTCGGTTCTCACTTTTTTATGCAAGAATTCCGCATAGGCTTCCGCTAATCTGTCTGCAATCGCTTTCACCATGATAGAATTATAATCGTCATTCGCTTTTTCATATTGGGAAGCCAGTTCATCGGTACCAAATCCTGTAGTTACGCAAAAGGCTCCTACATAATCAGTCTTTCCTGAACTTTGAGGTGCAATAAAATCACTTAAAGCGAGATATTCTTTCCCCTGTGACTTCTGAACCTGCTGTCTTAAAGTAATAAATTTATTTATCGGTTGATCATGATCATCAAGGATCAAAATATCATCTGTCTCATTGGAATTCGCTTTAAAAACTCCAAAAACAGCTTTCGCCGTAAGTAATTTTTCATCTATTATTTTCTTTAGAATTTTCTTTCCATCCTGATAAAGTTCTTTGGCTTGTTCACCCACAATCTCATCTTCCAGAATATTAGGAAACTTACCATGCAAATCCCAGCTTCTGAAGAAAGGTGACCAATCGATAAAAGGCTCCAAATCCTTTAAATCCTGATTTTGTACAACTTTTACTCCCAGGTTTTTAGGAACGAAAATATTTTCCTTTTCCCAATCTATTGTAAAATGCTTTTTCCTTGCCTCTCCTATAGAAACATATTCTTTTTCAACCTGCCTGTTAAGGAATTTTTCACGGAAATCGGAATATTCACTTTTAAGGTCTTCTACATATTCTTTATTTCTGTCTCCTAATAAAGAGCTTACGACATTTACCGCTCTTGATGCATCATTTACATGAACAACGGAATTTTTATATTTAGGGTCAATTTTTACTGCTGTATGGGCTTTGGATGTAGTTGCCCCTCCTATTAATAACGGAAAATTGAGATTCTGCCTATCCAACTCAGCAGCGATATAAACCATTTCATCCAAGCTAGGAGTAATCAAACCACTCAATCCGATGACATCCACTTTTTCCTCAATAGCTGTCTGAATGATTTTTTCTGCAGGAACCATTACTCCGAGATCTACAATTTCATAGTTATTACATCCTAAAACGACACTTACAATATTCTTCCCGATATCGTGAACATCTCCTTTCACCGTAGCCATCAGAATCTTTCCGTTGGCCGGCTTGGACCCATCTTTTTCTGCTTCAATAAAAGGTTGCAGATATGCTACTGCTTTCTTCATTACCCTGGCTGATTTTACCACCTGAGGCAGGAACATTTTTCCACTTCCAAACAGGTCTCCAACCACTCCCATTCCTGTCATCAGGTTAATTTCAATAACATGCAGAGGCTTGTCAGCAAGTTTTCTCGCTTCTTCTACATCTTCTTCGATAAAACGGTCAATTCCTTTCACCAAAGCATGGGTAATACGATCCTGCAACGGATGGTTTCTCCATTCAAGATCCTCGACTTTCTCTTTCTTAACCGATTTATGTTTTTCGGAATAATCTAAAAGCCTCTCTGTAGCATCATCTCTTCTATCAAGAATAACATCCTCTACAAGTTCTAAAAGTTCTTTATTAATTTCATCATATACTTCAAGCATGGCCGGGTTTACAATCCCCATATTCATTCCGGCCTGAATCGCATAATAAAGAAAAACCGAGTGCATGGCTTCTCTTACTGTATCATTTCCACGGAATGAAAAGGATACATTACTGACTCCTCCGCTTACGGAAGCGTAAGGAAGATTTTGTCTTACCCATCTTGTAGCATCGATAAAATCCAGAGCATTTCTTCTATGTTCTTCCATTCCAGTTGCTACCGGGAAAATATTAAGATCGAAAATAATATCTTCAGGCGGAAATTTTAGCTTATTAACTAAAATATCATAGGATCTCTTTGAAATTTCGATCCTTCGATCCAGATTATCAGCCTGACCTTCTTCATCAAAAGCCATGACAATAACTGCTGCACCATATCTTTTGATTGCCTTTGCCTGTCTGATAAACTCTTCTTCACCTCCTTTCAGGCTGATAGAGTTCACAACACATTTTCCTTGTGCCACCTGTAAGCCCGCTTCCAGAATCTCCCACTTGGAAGAATCTATCATGATAGGAATTCTTGCAATATCCGGCTCTGATGCAATGAGATTAAGAAATTTGATCATAGATGCCTTTCCATCTATCAGACCATCATCAAAATTGACATCTAAAATCTGGGCACCACCCTCTACCTGATGCCTTGCTATATCTAACGCTTCTGCAAACTTCTCTTCTTTAATAAGTCTCAGAAACTTCTTTGAGCCAGCGACGTTTGTTCTTTCGCCAACATTGATAAAATTACTCTGAGGGGTTATAATAAGGGGTTCAAGACCCGATAATCTTAGGTATTTCATTAATATCTATTCTTCTAAAATATAATATGCATTGGTTGCATTTTGTTTCAGTAAATCCCGATGCTTGCCTAATGCTTTCAGCAAGGGGAATCTCTTATAAGTTAAACCGTTCTCTTCTGCAAATTTTTCTATCTCCTCTGTTATTTCATTATAGTAAACGTAACTATAATTAGGAAACAGATGATGAGCTACATGGAAATTAAAGTTTCCCAGTATATTTCTCACCAACCAGTTATTTTCTGCTAAATCATTAGTTACCTCCAATTGATGGCGAACCCAGGTAAAAGGCAAATTCTTTTCCTTATCCAGTTTCGGAAATGCATTATCCGGAAGAGGGTGAAGTGGTAACAAAACAAACAGGGCAAATACACTTGCTATGATGATTTGTAAAAACCAGGCTCCTAAAGCTAATCCTACCGATACTTTAAATAAAATAATTGGAAGTATGATCTGATATGTGAAATAAAACAACTTGTAGACTATCATTTTAATCTTTTCACCTACAGGAATAGCTCCCTGAGTTTTAATAATCGCCCTGTCTTTATCAAAAAAGTCACGGAAATCACGGATAAACATCCAATTAAAAAGATATAACGGATAAACAAAAAAGAAAAATTTGTGCTGGTACTTTTGTATTCCTTTTGCTTCTTCTCCGGGAACAATCAATATGAGTCCACTCTGCTCAATATCCGTATCCCACCCGTCTACGTTAGGGTAAGCATGATGACTCGAAATATGCCTTTTTTTCCAGATATAGGAATTAGCTCCTATAAAATCAAAAATATGTAAGATCAGCCAATTCATTTTCTTGCTTTTATAAATATTGTTGTGAGCAGCCTCATGAATGAGGTTCAGATAGATCAATACCAGAGTTACTCCCATCAATACAAAACTTGTAATATACACCCATGACTGATCTCCGTTAAACACAGCAATAAAATACAGCCCAAAGTAAACTACAGGTAAAAGGATTGCCTTAATCCGGATATAAATATCCCGGTTTTCTGGGATCGCTTCTATTCTCTCGTTTACTCTTTTTCTCAATTCGTTAAATAATTTAATCTCCTCGGGATTTTTAAGATAACTAGGTTTTTCCATGACTATTATTTTTTTTGGTGCGTGTAAATCAAGATATTATTTTACTAATCTTCTTTTTCACACTCAATTTAGTCAAAAAAAACTATTTTCTTATGAAAATTTTTCCAATTGTCTTGGTTTATAACCTTTTACAAGATCTGCGATCGCCTTAATATGATCGGGAGTTGTACCACAGCAACCTCCTATTATATTAATTAATTTTTTTTCTACATACTCTCTTATCTGTGCCGCCATATGCTCAGGAGTTTCATCATATTGTCCAAAAGCATTAGGTAATCCGGCATTCGGATAGGCGGATATATAAAACTCGGAATTATGTGCCAGGGTTTCCAGATAAGGTGTTAGCTGATTCGCCCCCAGAGCACAGTTAAATCCTACACTCAGCAAATTCAAATGGGATACTGAAATTAAAAATGCTTCTGCTGTCTGTCCGCTTAATGTTCTTCCTGAGGCATCTGTAATTGTACCTGAAACCATAATGGGAATTTCAACTCCTCTTTCATCCTGAATTTCATCGATAGCAAAAAGAGCTGCTTTTGCATTCAAAGTATCAAAAATGGTTTCTACCAACAGGATATCCGAACCACCATCTAACAAAGCTTCAGACTGCTGCTTATAGGCTGTTTTCAATTCATCAAAAGTAATCGCTCTATATCCGGGGTCATTAACATCCGGACTTAAACTTGCTGTTTTATTAGTAGGACCGATTGATCCTGCCACAAACCTTGGTTTATCAGGATTCTTTGCCGTAAACTCATCACAGGCTTTTCTTGCTATTTTTGCGGATTCATAGTTGAGTTCATACACCAGATCTTCCATATGATAATCTGCCATCGCAATAGTCGTTCCGGAAAATGTATTTGTTTCTATAATATCTGCTCCTGCTTCAAGGTATTTCTTATGAACTTCTTCTATGGCATGAGGCTGAGTCAAGGACAAAAGATCATTATTTCCCTTTACCAGATATGGATAATCTTTGAAACGTTCCCCGCGGTAATCTTCTTCTTCAAACTTATAACGCTGAAGCATGGTCCCCATAGCTCCGTCCAGAATTAAAATTCTTTCTGAAAGCGCTTTGTATAATTGTTTTGAATTTTTCATTGTCTACATTTCAGTCAAAATCCACTTACCTTATTTCAAGTAAATGGATTTAAATTTTTGAGTTAATCTAATGCCTGCTTTAAGTCTGCAATAATATCTTCCACATTCTCCAAACCTACCGAACAGCGTACCAGTCCAGCGGTAATTCCTACTTCATTTCGCTCTTCATCACTCAGCTTAGAATGCGTTGTAGATGCAGGATGCGTTACAATAGTTCTCGTATCTCCCAAATTGGCAGAAAGCGAACACATTTTTATTTTATCTAAAAACTTTCTTCCTCCTTCTATGCCTCCTTTTATTTCAAAGGCTACAATATTCCCTCCCAATTTCATCTGCTTCTTGGCAACTTCGTAATTAGGATGGGAAGGTAGGAATGGATATTTCACCAATTCCACATTAGGATGGGCTTCCAAAAACTCTGCTACTTTCAAAGCATTTTCACAATGCTTATCTACTCTGACAGCAAGTGTTTCCAAGCTTTTAGATAGTACCCATGCATTGAATGGAGACATTGCCGGCCCTGTATTTCTTGCAAAAAGATAAATTTCTCTTATCAGGTCTGCCTTCCCTACAGCTACACCACCTAATACTCTTCCCTGTCCGTCAATCAGTTTTGTAGCGGAATGGACGACAACATCGGCTCCGTATTTGATAGGCTGCTGAAGGTAAGGAGTTGCGAAACAATTATCTACAATAAAAAGCAGATTATGTTTTTTGGCAATTTTCCCTAAATATTCAAGGTCCAAAACTTCAATTGCGGGATTGGTAGGCGTTTCCAGATATAAAATCTTAGTATTAGCCTGAATATATTTTTCTACATTTTCTGCATCTTCCGCTTTGAAATAAGTGGTTTCAATATTCCATTTTGGGAAATACTTGGTAAATAAGGTATGGGTAGATCCAAAAACAGACTGACAACTTACAATATGATCTCCTGCATTTAATAAGGTAGCAAATGTGGAATAAATTGCTGCCATTCCTGTAGCAAAAGCATATCCAGCTTCTGCACCTTCCATTTTCACGATCTTATCCGTAAATTCGGTAACATTCGGATTGGAAAAACGGCTGTATAAATTCTTGGATTTTTCTTCTGCAAAACTTGCCCTCATATCTTCAGCATCCTGAAAAATAAAACTGGATGTAAGATATAATGGTGTGGAATGCTCATCAAACTGACTTCTCTCAGTCTGAGTTCTTATTGCAAATGTTTCAAAATTTTCCATATAGTTTTAATTTATATAATATAACAATGAAGCAGTTTAACAATGTAGCAATAAATGAGGTTTGGTCATCCGGAACGAAATGAAGAATCTCATTAGCAAAGTGTTACACTATTCCATTATTTATTTTTTATTTTGTTTCGCTTACTCTTAAAATATCTCCGAAAACACCTCTTGCCGTAACTTTTGCACCGGCACCGGCTCCCATTATTACAATCGGATTTTCACCATAGCTTTCAGTATAAATTTCAAAGATAGAATCGGAACCTTTCAACTGTCCTAAGGCTGAGCTTGCAGGAACAGAAACCAGTTTCACATCAAGTAAACCTTTCTCCTGTTGTAAATCTCCATGCAGATCTCCTACATAACGTAAAACATGATCCTTTTCCTGATGGTCTTTAATCTTCTGATATTCTTCATCCAGCTCTTCCAATCTTGAAATAAATTCGTTTTTATCCACAGCAAGAAGATGTTCAGGGATCAGATTCTGGATATTGATATCGGTGAATTCATTAATCAGATCCAGCTCTCTTGCTAAAATCAAGAGTTTACGGGCCACATCATTCCCTGACAGATCTTCACGCGGATCAGGTTCTGTAAATCCTTTTTCCATGGCCTCCCCGATTATCGTAGAGAATTTATCGTTTCTCACAGAGAAATTATTAAATATATAGCTCAAAGATCCGGAAAACACCCCTTTTATTCTTGTGATATTTTCCCCTGAGAGATGTAATAGTTTGATGGTGTCAATTAAGGGCAGACCTGCTCCTACATTGGTTTCATAAAGGTACCTTCTGTTATTTTTATTTAATGTGTATCTCAATTTTCTGTATTCTTCTATCGGAAGTGTATTAAAGATTTTATTGGAAGAAACCAGATCAAACCCATTTTCTGCCAATGCCTGATAATTCTTTACAAAATCTTTACTTGCCGTATTATCTACTACGATCAGGTTTTCCAATTGATTATCTTTAGAGAAACTAATCAACTCTTTAATATCTGACGGACTTTCCGCTCCCTGAATTTCATTCTTCCATCCTTCATCAAAACCTTTCTTATTGAATGCTATTTTTCTTGAATTGGCTACTGCTACTACTTTCAGATCAATCTTTTTACGTCTTTTAATCTCTTCTGCAGATTCAAGTACCTGATCAATTAGTGTTTTTCCTACATTCCCATGACCTATAATTGCCAGATGAACTGTTTTAGGTTTTTTGAAAATCTCAGATTCAATAATATTTCTGGTTTTTTCATCCTGTGAGGAAGTCACCACTATATTCACTCTTTTTTCGCTTGAATTCTGATTAAGAAGCAATGGAAAAACGTTGTTCCTTGCTAATTCAGCTAAGATTTTATTAAAGTCCTCTGCAACAAAACCTAGTACAGATACATTATTAATACTGTAAATCTGGGAAACTTTTCCTGATTTTCTTTCTTCTTCAAATTCATTAATCAGACAGTTCACTGCATTCTCGGAGTCATTTTCATGAACCAGAATTGAAATTCCATTTTCTATAGCCTGTTGTGAAATTACTCCCACACTGATTCTTGCTAAAGTAAGTGCTTTAAAAATTCTTCCATCAATACCGATTTCCCCCAGAAAATCTTCCCCTTCAAATTTTATAATTGATCTGTTTTTCAGAATCTTTATTTCGTTATGATTTTTCATCCCTATAAAATGTTTTTTATTATATTATTTAATTGTTCGTATTCCATTAAAAAAGCGTCATGCCCGTGGATAGATTGTATTTCCTGATAGAAAACATTCTTTTTCTTTTCTTTCAGTTTTTCAAAACAGGATTTGATTTCAGAAGGTGGAAAAAATAAATCCGTATCGACTGATATTAAATGAATTTCCGCTTCTATCCTGTCTAATAAATTTTCCTTCACATTAATATTCATCAGAAGATGGTTCATCAGTTTGTAGGATTGCAAGCTAAACCTTCCATTCAATGCATTTCCATGATAAACTAGCCAGTCTTCAGATTCCAGCCGTTTCTTTTCCTGATTATATTGATTCTGAAATCTCTGATTTAATGATTCAGGTGTTCTGTAGCAAAGCATCGCATGAATTCTCGCTTTCTGTAAAGGCTCATTATCACTATCCAATAAAAATTTCTGAACAAGGCACTGCGCATGAAGCCAGTCATGAGTACGGAAATCACAGGCAATTGGAATAAAGTATTGAGAAAGTGACGGACTCTTGGTCAACATTTCCCATCCAATTCCACCTCCTAAAGAACCCCCGATAATAGCATATAATTGGTTAATTTTAAGAATTTCAAGCCCCCTTAAAAAGATATCGGCTATATCCGAAGCTGTAAAATCCTCATATTGATCAATAAGAAACTGATCATATCCATTTCCAGGAATATTAAAGCATAAAACAGTATATGCATTAGTATCTATTACCTGCCCTTCTCCTATTAATTTTTTCCACCATCCCTTTTCTCCTGAAACATCAGAGTTTCCGGTTAAAGCATGATTAATTAAAATTATGGGTGCTGTAAACAATTCTGTCCCAAAAAGCTGATAGCTTAACGGGATATGATATTCCTTTCCGGAATTGGTCTGATAAGTAAAATTTATATGTAAAAGTTCTGTTTTCAATTCTATTACTATTTGATAATACAATTGAAAATGCCACAAGAAATGGCTGAAAAAATTCAGTAAGTTATCTGTCCAAATTACTTTGGTAGAACGTAGCACCTTCTTTACTTACGTAAAGGGTTGCTAAGGTTTCACAGGGTCTATTCCCTCAACCTTTCTGGATAACATTTTCAATATTTGAATGAACGATGGGACAAAGATACTTATTTTTCTCTTAAATGAAACAAAAAAAATATTTTATTCTGAAAAACCTTTGAATACGGCGACTTTACAAATCTTAAATATTCTTTAAATTGAAAAAATTGGAATTATTTTTCAAAAAAATTACCTTCGTGTTGAAAAATGTGGATTATGAATGCTGAAAAACAAAGATTACAAGATAAAAACTGGCAAAATTGGGGACCTTATGTAAGCAACCGCCAATGGGGGAATGTCCGGGAGGATTATAGCCCTAATGGCGACGCGTGGGAATTTACAGGACATGATAAGGCGGAAAGTTACACTTACCGATGGGGGGAAGAAGGTATTGCCGGAATTTCAGATACTAAACAACTTCTATGCTTTGCTCTTTCTTTCTGGAATAAGAAAGATAAAATGGTAAAGGAAAGATTTTTTGGTTTAAGCAATCACCAGGGAAACCATGGGGAAGACATCAAAGAAATATTCTATTATCTGGATAATACGCCTACTCACAGCTATATGAAGATGGTGTACAAATATCCTATTAATGAATTTCCTTATGAGCAGATCATCACTGAAAATGGCAGCCGCAGCAAAAAGGAGCCGGAATATGAATTAATAGATACCGGAATATTTAACAACAATGAATATTTTGATATTTTCATTGAATACTGCAAAGCCGGAATTAATGATATTCTCGTAAGGGTTACTATCCATAACAGAAGCAACACAGACGCTCCTATTGTAGTATCTCCTACCCTTTGGTACAGGAATAACTGGAAATGGGGTTATAATACTTACCGCCCGGAACTTACTCAGGGAGTGGACGGAGCTATTGATATTGTACATGAAAGTCTTCCTATAAAAAAACTGTACTCCCGGAATGCCGGCGTTAAGAGTATATTTTGTGATAATGAAACCAATACTCCTAAACTTTATGGGACTCCGATTATAGACAACTCTTTTTTTAAGGATGGGATTAATGAATACATCATTCAACAAAAAAATACAGTTAACCCAGAAAACAGAGGAACTAAAGCTTCTTTTTTAGCTGATGAAATTATTCCGGCGCTAGGGTCCAAAACATTTGAATTCAGATTATCTCCTGAAGAAACAGCAACCCCATTTGACGATTTTGATCAAATTTTCAATGAAAGAATCTCTGAATGTAATGAATACTACGATGATATACAGAATGATGTTAACAATGAGGATGAAAAAAATGTTCAGAGACAGGCTTTTGCAGGATTACTTTGGAATAAGCAATTCTATCACTATAATGTTGGAAAATGGCTGAAAGGGGATCCTAATTTTGAAGCGCCCAGAAATTTCGACGATTATGTAAGGAATACAGAATGGAATCATATGCACAACAAGGATATAATTTCCATGCCTGATAAATGGGAGTATCCATGGTATGCTACATGGGACCTTGCATTTCATTGCGTTCCTTTTGCCATTATTGATGCTGAATTTGCTAAAAACCAACTTCTTCTTTTAACAAAAGAATGGTATATGCATCCTAACGGCCAGCTTCCTGCTTATGAATGGAACCTCAGCGATGTTAATCCTCCGGTACATGCATGGTCATGTTTCAGAGTTTTTAAAATTGATGAAAAAACAAATGGAAAACCGGATTTGCTGTTTCTTGAAAAAGTTTTTCAAAAACTGCTTCTTAATTTCACATGGTGGGTAAACCGAAAAGATAAAAACGGAAAAAATATTTTCGGAGGCGGATTTTTAGGTCTGGATAATATCGGAGCTTTTGACCGTAATATGGAATTGAAAGACGGACAACATCTGGAACAAGCCGACGGAACCAGCTGGATGGCCATGTATGCCCTGAATATGATGCGAATCGCCATGGAGCTTGCCCAATATTATCAGGTTTACGAGGATATGGCCATTAAATTCTTTGAACATTATCTGTATATTGCTGAAGCCATGGAAAACATGGGAGATAAGCAGCAAGGTCTGTGGAATGAAGAGGATGGTTTCTTTTACGATGTATTACAACTGGGAAATGGTGAAAGTGTATCTTTAAGACTACGGTCAATCGTAGGGCTTATTCCCCTGTTTGCTGTAGAAATTATTGATCACGAGCTTCTCGAAAAGATGCCCAATTTTAAAGAAAGAATGGACTGGGTACTAAAGAACAAGCCTGAACTGACTAAACTGGTTTCCCATTGGGATGAAGAGGGAAGAGGAAGAAAACATTTAATGAGTATCCTGAGGAAAAACAGACTTAAAAAAGTTTTAAACAGAATGCTGGACGAAAAAGAATTTCTAAGCTCTTATGGAATCAGAGCAATGTCCAAAGTATATGAAGAGAATCCTTTTGTCTTTTCTGTTCACGGAAATGAAAATATGGTTTATTATACTCCTGCGGAAAGCGACAGCAGAATGTTTGGAGGAAACAGTAACTGGAGGGGGCCTATCTGGTTTCCTATCAATTTCCTAATTGTGGAAAGCTTACAAAGATTTCATTATTATTATGGAAACAGCCTAAAAGTAGAACTTCCTACAGGAAGCGGGGATAAAAGAAATCTTGATGAAGTAGCTTACAATATAAGCAACAGATTGTGTTCCATTTTCCTAAGAAATGAGGATGGCAAAAGAGCATTTAACGGAGAAAATGATAAGCTCAACTATGATGAACATTTCAGGGATTATATTACCTTTTTTGAATATTTCCATGGTGACAATGGGCGGGGTGTAGGAGCCTCCCATCAAACGGGATGGACAGCAACAGTTGCCAAACTTTTGAAACCAAGATTATCAATATAACAAGCTACTTGAAAAATAAGCGGGCGGACCTAAAGGTCCGCCCGCTTATTTTTCATTAGTCACTATCTATATTTTTTCTTCGTTCAGATAGACTTCATAATTGATCTGAACCTTAGGTTCCAATGTTTTAGATACAGAACAATATTTTTCAAAAGAAAGCTGAGCTGCTTTCAATGCTTTTTTAGGATCAATATCTCCTTCCAAAAAGAACTTTACCGTTATTGACTTGAATGGTTTAGCATCATCCACAGGTACTCTTTCTCCTTCTACTTCAGCTTTAAAACTTTTAATTTCCTGCCTTTGTTTTTTTAAGATAGAAACAACATCTATCCCACTACAGCCAGCTACAGCCATTAAAACACTTTCCATAGGGGAAACCCCTTTTGCTCCCGGCTGAGAGGTATTATCCAGTAAAATTGAATTCCCTTGTGAATTGGTACATTCAAATAAAAAGTCGTCATTTATTCTGTTGAGCGTGATTTTCATTGTAAGGATTTATATTTCAGTATTTTTCAATATCGTTATTCAAATATAAAAAAACTTTAAATATTAGAAATACCTATACTAAGACATAATATCCACAACAGCCTGAAACAGGTTATCAGGATTTTCTGCAATCCGGTTACACATATACAAATACCATTCATCACCGTAGACAATATATTGTCTGCATGAATAGTTTTCTTCATGAATTTTATTCAACAAATCTTCCCTAATTCCCAATAACATTTCAAATTCATACTGAGATGCCGGAACATCATATTGTTTAATTAATTCTTTTACCCTGCTTTGAATTTCATCATGATGAGTAGCAATAGAACATTTTCTGTTTTTATGAAAAAGAGTTTCCACATACTTAATATAAAGATCATCCAGATAGCCTCCTCTATCCACAGCATGCCCTGGAGGAACTGCAAAAGCACCTTTTACTATTCTTATTTTTCCCTGTGTTTCGTTTAGTATTCTTTCAAGATCTTCAGGAGTGCGGTTTAAATAAGCCTGAAGAGTAATGCCCACATTTGAATAGTCTGGGGAAATCTTACAGAAAGTATTGATGATATCATCCGTTCTTTCAATTCCTTCCGCACTGATTACAATTTCAATATTTTTTTCTTTTGCTGATTGGGCTAATGACAGCAGATTATTATACGCCATATCTTTATCTATAGCAAGCCCAATATGAGATAAATCCAGAGAAATAATAGAATTAACACGTTCTTCTTTTACCTTCCCAATCAAATCAAGGAAATGCTTTGTTACCGATTCTGACTCTTCAACTGAGCGAGTACTTTCCCCCATAAATTCTAAAGAAACAGGAATCCCTTTCCTATTAATTCTTTTGGCTGTAGCTATTGCCTCATCTCTATTCTCTCCTCCGATATATCTTTTAGCAGCTTTTAATAATAGCTTAAAAAGGTCAGGATTATTAAGCAGATATTCTTTTGCACCTTCATTTAAGGCTGCCACTTTTAATAGGGAGCCTGCTTTTTCTTTTAATTCCATTATATTATTTTTATTTTGTGTAGGTATTTATAAAATTCCCCTTGCTTTTATCTCAAGATACTTATTGATGACATCAATATTCAAATTTTCAGGAAGGGTATACACTGTATAAATTCCATACTTTCTAAGTTCCTGTATGATCAGTTTTTTTTCAAATTCAAATTTTTCAGCAATAATCTCATCATAAATTTCCTGCATGTTTTCAGGATTTTTATGAAGTAATGTATGAAGTTCTGCATTTCTAAAGAAAACAACTACCAATAAGTGATTTCTTGCTATTCCCCGGAGATATTTCAATTGTCTGTTGAGACCGTCTAAAGTTTCAAAATTGGTAAAAAGCAGGATAAGACTTCTCTGATTGATAGAAAACTTCACATCCTGATATAAACGATTATAATCACTTTCAAAGAAATTGGTTTTGATATTATAAAGTGCTTCCGATATTTTTTTCAGCTGTCCAGATTTGTTATCGGCAGCAATTTTATTTTCAGTTTTTTTCGAGAAGGTCATCATACCCGCTCTGTCTCCCTTTTTCAGAATAATATGAGACAAAGCCATCGTTGCATTAATGGAATAATCCAAAAGACTTAATCCATTAAAAGGCATCTTCATGGTTCTTCCAGTATCGATTAGCATGTAAATCCTCTGAGACTTTTCATCCTGAAACTGGTTCACCATTAAACGATTGGTTTTAGAAGTTGCTTTCCAGTTAATGGTTCTAATATCGTCTCCGGGAACATATTCTTTGATCTGTTCAAACTCCATAGTATGCCCCAACTTCCTGATCTTCTTGATTCCTCCTAACAGAAATTCATTCTGCAGGGCCATCAGTTCATATTTCCGGAGATGAATAAAGGAAGGATAAGAAGGTAGATTTGCATCTTTTTGAAAAGTATATCTTTTGGATACCAAGCCTAAAGGTGATGTAGCAAAAACATTTAAGCTTCCGAAGTGATATTCTCCTCTCTCTTTAGGCTCTAAAAGATATTGGAAATACGTATTTTTTCCCGACTTAATACCCTTTTCAATTAAAAAATCTCTTTTCTGAAACTGGAAAGGAATCTCATCAATCACTTTTACACGAATATCAAACTGATAATTATTTTTGATATCAACTTTTACAGGATTTTCATCTCCATTGGATAATTTTTCGGGTAATACCCGTTGTGCCCATATCCCTTCTTTCTGATTAAACAGCAATAGATAATCAACCATCACCGCCAGAAAGATTACCAATAACATAATGTGGGCAACCATCATTAGAAGCGGGAAAAAAAATGCAAAAACATATATTATCCCCACTCCTATGAGTGCGAAAAAAAAGCGATTGTTGATATACAGGTTTTTGATCATTTTTTATCTCGGGATCTCTATTCCTTCTAAAATCTGACGTATAATTTCATCTGCTGTCAGTCCCTCCATTTCTCTTTCCGGAGAAACTATTACCCTGTGTCTTAAAACTGCATAGCTGGCTTCTTTGATATCTTCAGGTGTAACAAAGTCTCTTCCTCTTAGGGCTGCAAAAGATTTCGAAGCCGTAAGCAGGGCAAGACTGGCTCTTGGTGAAGCTCCAAGATATAGAAACTGGTTTTCTCTTGTATTAACAATAATCTTTGCAATATATTCTATCAACTGATATTCTACAACAATATCTTTTACCAGCTGCTGATAATTTTTAAGCTGCTGAGCAGTAACCACTTTTTCCACAACTTCAGTTTTATCTTCTTTTTTATTTTCGTGCTGATTCTTGATAATGGTGACTTCCTGCTCAAGATTAGGATAACCTACATTAATTTTAAATAGAAAACGATCCAGCTGTGCTTCCGGTAGTCTGTAAGTTCCTTCATGCTCAATCGGATTTTGAGTAGCCACCACTAAAAATGGCTCTTCCATTATATAACGGGTACCATCCATCGTAATCTGCCTTTCTTCCATTACTTCAAATAATGCAGACTGTGTTTTGGCCGGCGATCTGTTAATTTCATCAATCAGTATAAAATTGGAGAAAATCGGTCCTTTTTTAAATTCAAATTCTGAATCCTTGACACTGAAAACCGATGTCCCTAAGATATCTGAAGGCATTAGATCCGGTGTAAACTGAATTCTGCTAAAGTCTACATCTATGGTTTTTGCCAGTAATTTTGCAGTTACTGTTTTAGCTACTCCCGGAACTCCTTCAATCAGCACATGTCCATTCGACAAAAGTGCTGCTAAAAGATGCTCTATCATATCTTCCTGACCTACAATCACTTTTGCAATTTCAGACTTTACCTTTTTCAAACTTTCACGAAGTTCAATCATATCAATTCTGGATTGAAACTCGTTTTCTTTATGATCAAGCGGTGTCGATGTTTGATTTTCTAAATTCTGGTTCTCAAAATTTTCCATATGATTTAGTTTACCAATTCAATAGTTATAACTACCAAACTGTTATAATTATTTAAGTTATTTTAAAATTTCATCCAGCAATCTATTCATTCTTCCAAGATCTTCTTTCATTACACTGTCATAAGGATCCTGACCTTTTTTAATATAGCTGATCGCTTCATTGATCATCTCCATAGGTTTTCCTGTTTTCAGGTGAAGTCTTTTAGCAAATTCTTCATCCAGATTTTTGGTATCGATCAGAAGATCCATTCTCACTTTATTTAGGAAATACTGAGCTTTTTTAGCCATCATATCATGGAAATCCCCTTCCTGTAAATAGAGATTACCGATACTTTTCACGAAATCAACCGAGGTGTTTTTCAAGGGTTCAATTACCGGAACAATCCGTTGTTTCCGTTTGGCATTAAAGAAAATAAATAAGATCAATCCTCCCAAAAATATCCACCAGGCATATTTAAGCGCCGGATTGGATAAAATAAACCTCATAAAGAATTGTGATTCTTTAGAATTCCTTTCTGAAAACCAAAGGACTTCCTTATCATCAAGGTAAGAAAATACATTCTGAGCATATTTTATATTTCCGGGTTTCAGCAAATAATAGTTGGTAAGGAAAAGTGGTTCAGAATGAACATAGATGTTTCCCTTCCCAAATTTGGTTTTAATAAAATTAGCCCTATCTGGGTTATTTTCGTCAACTGTTTTACCCAATACCTCCACCTGATTCTTTACATAAGAGAATCCTCTTCCAGAAGGAAATTTATCTAGGATAATGAAATCATTTAAGTATTTTTTATCTGTAAACTTTAATACACTTTTTTCTTCAAACGACAGCTGTGCACTATAATACCCAATAGTATCCGAAATTTCCTTTGGCATACGACTTACCAGTAACATGGCATCCGACCCTTTAGCTACTTCATTTAAAATCTTGAGCCATGACTCACTATCCAGATCACTTTCTATCACTAAAATATTATGAGGAGTTCTTTTTTCCTGGTAATATTCAAAAGGTGACTGATTGATTTTTTTAAGTTTATTTTTAAAAAGATCTTTAGCTTCCTCATTGAATACGTACAATCCAAAAGGTGATTTCTGAGAAACATCAAAATTTTTCCGCCAATCCGTGACCTCTTTTTTATTCACTTCAAGCAATGCCAAAATCACCATAATAATGATGAAAATTGCAGCATATATTTTGAAGGTCTTATTCATTGCAAAATTATATTAAGCTTTAAAGGATTGATATTGATTCTTAAATATGAGATATTCTTGCTCATTAATACTGAATTCACCATACCATACATAATCAAAAATATAAGAGAGTTTAGAAAACTCTTCTTTTAAATGCGGAGCTTTTAATTCTGCCACATAATCTTTGTTTGTTTTTTCAGGATTCCAGATAATTAATTTTTTATCACTCAGTTTTTTGAGGGTATATAAAAACTGATACCTAACTGCCGAACGAAAATCAGCGATTCTTTCAAAATTGGATATACTTTCCGGGAAATTAATTTCGTGGATATTTTCATGAAGCTCTTGCTCATTAATCATCACTTTCTTATTCTTCTTTCCGAAAATAAAACTCCCATCTTTCGACATGATATATTTAACGATAAAGTACAGCAGAAAGCCAACTAAAATAATCGCAAACAAACGAATAAGAACCCATGTTACTTCAGAGGAGTTTCTAAAACTATTCTCACCAAAAATACTCTGAATAATCTTCGCTATCTTTCTTTCGAGTTTCTGCCAAAAAGATTCCCGCGGTTTCGAGGTAGAATAATCATATTCATTTCCCTGATATTTGGACTGGAAATTTTCTTTAAATCTTTTAGGATATACCTTATTTTCAGATACAGGCTTTCTTTTTAACAGGGAGTCTGCAGAGATCATTCCTTTATAAGGATAACCATGTAAAGAATCCAATATTACCTGTTCTTCCACGACGGTCGGTTCCACATCATCCTGAGCCACCAGAAACCCTATGGAGAAGAAAAAAAATAAGAAAAAAAGAATTTTATTCATTAACACCTATTGTTTCTATTTCCGCAAATTCCATTTTTTGATGAAGATCTGTTCTACTGTCATAGTACATTAACCCAGAATTAACATATAATAAATTCATCAGGATAAACGAAACAAGAAGGGATACTCCATAAATTATAAAAATTACAATTCCAAAAGTTCCGGTTAGAGGATTTTGTTCAAAATCTCCGCTGGAGGTATTGGTTAAAAGAGCTGCGTAAAAGAACATCATTGGAATCATTGTAAATATCGAAGTGATGATGTTATAAATAAGAAAATTGATTATAGTTGCTCCCCAATATTTCCAGAAAGGGCTATTTTCCCTTTTATTATCATAAGAGAACTGAGCTCTCATCGCATAACCCATACTTTCAAAAAAGCCCTTATCAGTATTAAAATAATCGTAGGACAAGAAAGTTATGAAATTAAATATAAACGGGAAGACAAACAGCATTAAAACAATCCCAATCAAAATTAAGATCAGCACATAAGAAATCAAAATAACAATAATACAAAGCGGCATTACTACAAACATCATTCCCAGATAATAGATGATTATCTTTTTAGCATTCTTTTTAAAGTCCCCCAGAATCTCATCGGTTTTAATATCCGTTTTTCCTTCTGTAAGTCTTTTCATATAAAAAACCGGATATAGGTAGGAAACTATACTTACAGCCGAAAACAGCAAAAACAGAAGAAATCCTACGAGGATAAGCATTCCTGTATTTTCTGAAAAATACTGCTCAAAATAATAGCTTTCTCCACTCAGGTTGGAACCCATCAGCTGTAAAAAAAGCTCCCTGTAACCGATGATAGTAATTACAACCATTAATATTAAAAGAAAACCATTAATAAGGGTATAACCTTTAAAATAGTTTTTGCCGTAAAATTTGAAAAAGCTGAAACTATCACTTATAAAAGTACCGAAGTCCCTTTTTTTATAAAACTGCATCATGTATGGGGGTATTAATTTTTTTATTAACAATGGAAGGATACACAAAATAGTAAAATCCAATAATAGCCAAAGAACCAAAAATAATAATAAGGTTTAAAGCCAAAGGCATTTTTAATGCATGTCTGGTGACATAGCCTTCAATGATTCCCGCACAGATGGTGAATGGAATCGTACTTAAAAATATCTTGAATGAATCCTTAAATCCAATTTTAAAAGAATTGAATCTCGATAAGGTTTTAGGAAATAAGATAGACGCTCCCAATATCAAACCGCACATTGCCTCCACAACCATAGCAAAGATCTCAAAAACTCCATGAAGCCATATTCCGCGGGCACTTTCTTTTAAAGCTCCATAATCATAAAAGAAATACTGAAAAGACCCCAGCATAACACTGTTGGAAAGTAAGGCAAACAATGTCCCTACCCCTCCGAATACTCCATAAATATAAAGTTTAGCCCCAACACCGATATTATTAAAAATAATTCCAATAGTACTTCCCCATGTAGAACCACTTTGGTAAACTCCTACGGCATTATCGTTCTTGATGTTCTCTATAGTCTGATTCACATAAGTTTCACCCAGAATAATATTAACAAAATCTTTATCGTAAATTGCAGAAATAATTCCTATCAGGGTGAACAAAATGAAAAATAAAAAAGCGTACCCTAAATATCTTCTGTATTGATAGACAAGTAAAGGCACTTCCGTTTTAAAAAAATAAGTAAGTCTGTTTTGTTCTACTCTCCTGGTTTTATAAATCTTTTGAAAAATCTGTGATGACAGGTGATTCAGATAAACGGTAGTATTACTTTTTGGATAGTACGTCTGGGCAAAAGCCAGATCATTAATGAGATTAATGTACAAAGAAGAGAGGTCATCAGGATTTTTTTTGACTTTCCCCTGGATAACCTGTTCAATTCCCAACCATTTTTCTTTATTTTGTTTAATGAAATAAATCTCTCTCATAATTGTTAGGCTAAAATAGTAAAAAATATGTCTCAAATTGCGATTAATACATCACAAAATGTAAATATTAATTTCACTACTGCAAGTGTAGGAGAAAGGATGTTGGCTTTCATTATTGACCTCTTAATAAAAGCGGCCTATGTATTTATTATTTTTTATATGTTCTTTGGCATTTTAGATTTAGGCTATTTACTCAATGGCTTGGATCAGTGGTCCCAAATGGCTATATACATCGCTATTACATTTCCTATACACATTTATTCTCTGGTACTGGAAAGCCTTATGGAAGGACAGACTCCCGGAAAAAAAATCATGAAAATAAGAGTGGTAAAGATTGACGGCTACCAGGCCAGCTTCGGAGACTATATGATCAGATGGATTTTCAGGCTGATAGACATCTTGATGATGGGCGGATTGATCGGGCTAATCACTATGATTGTTTCCAAAAATAACCAGCGCCTCGGTGATATTGCATCAGGAACAGCCGTAATCTCTCTAAAAAACAGCATTAATATCTCTCATACCATTCTTGAAAATATTCATGAAGATTATATTCCTTTATTCCCTCAGGTGATTGCTCTAAGTGATAATGACATGAGAATTATTAAGGATAATTATACAAAGGCCTTAAGAATTGACGACAGACAGATTATCACTAAACTTTCGGATAAGATCAAAAATATCTTAAAGCTTGAAATCGACCCTACTAAAATGACAGAAAGGCAATTCATAGGAGTTATTATTAAAGATTATAATTATTATACTGGAAAAGATAATTAATAAATTTTGTATCTTTAATTAATAATGTTTTGAATTATGAGATTTGAAAATAATAAATCCGGAAATGGTGGAGTTATTACACTTAATAATGATGTCAAAGAAGTAGGCAGGCTCACTTACACTATTTTTCCCGATGAAAGTAAATTCATTATTTCGTTTGTATTAGTACATCCGGAATTTGAAGGAAGAGGAATGGGGAAATTCTTAGTCGATGAAGCTATAAAGTTTGCAAGGGAAAATAGCTGGAAAGTTTATCCCCATTGCTCCTATGCAAGATCAGTAATGCTAAGAATGAATGATTTAGACGACATATTCCTAAAGAATTAAAACTTCATTCACCAGAATTTCTTCTATGTCGTCAGGATAACTTACCCTTACATGATGATCAGAAGCCACCCAGTCCTGAATTTCCTCCAGCTTCAAAACTAAGGAGTTCGAAATTCCCATCTGGTCCAAAGCACAAGCATTACATTCCTGCTCATATTGATTATGAATTGGGACAACGAATAGCTTTTTATCCATAAAAAGAGCTTCTGCAGGAGTTTCAAAACCTGCATTACAAAGAATCCCTTCACAATTTTCAAAATATTTCAGATATTGGGTTTCATCTATCGGAAAAACTTCAATATTTTTCACTTTTACCTGAACCTTAGTATATTTAGAAAAAATTTTCCATTGAACCGGAATCTGTTTTAAAACCTTCATAATATTTTCATCCGAAAAACTAGGGAGATAAACCATATAATAGCCCTTTTTATCCGGTTCCAGATTTCTGATTTTCTTTCTTATAACAGGCTTTTTGATTCTGGGGTGATAACTTTTAAAATGGAAACCCATTTTCTCTTTACTAGGTACGTAGTATTTCAGCACCATTTCTCCAAAAAAATCTTTTTTATCAGGCTTTGGAGTTTCCTTAAATGCCAGTGAAGCCTGATGGCTTAACTCAATCATTGGTAAATTTTTCAATTTACAGGCCCATCCCGTTAAGGGTTCAAAATCATTAATGATCAGATCATAAGGAGATAGATCCAAATCCTTGATCGTTTTTACGGCACTTAAAAAGTTATTTCCTATTAAGGTTTTTCGATAGGATAATCCTCCTGATTTATTATACAGAAGAGAAATTCCCTTATGTTGAAAGTTAATGTCAAAATCAGCGTTTAATTGAGATTGATGACCACTTATCAAAGTATCCACCTGAGCATATTTTTTAAGAATAGGAATTATTTCCTGTGCTCTGGCCATATGCCCATTCCCGGTTCCCTGAAATGCGTATAAGATTTTCATGAAGAAAAATTGGTTACTATTTTGAAAAGCTCGGAAGTATCCATATCCTGTATTTCTTCTGTTTCATCATCCTTCAGCAAATGCTTATGATCATCATAATAAAAAAGTTTCCATTCTTTATTATCATATTCCAATGCTGATAGATTTTCAATCCAGTCTCCGGAATTCAGGTAGGTGCATGATCCTTTTTTATTGACAACTTCACGCATTTGGGGCTGATGAATATGACCGCATATTACATAGTCGTAATGATTATCTATTGCCAGTTCAGAAGCTGTAAGCTCAAAGTCACCAATATACTTCACTGCTTTTTTAACATTGTTTTTAATTTTCTTTGAAAAGGAGTATTTTTCTTTACCCATCTTTTCCAGAAACCAATTTACAACATTATTAATAATTATAAGTAAGTCATAACCTTTCCCACCCAGCTTTGCAATCCATTTGGAATGCTGAACCGAGGCATCGAATACGTCTCCGTGGAAAATCCAAGTATTCTTCTCGTCCATATTCAGACAAAGCTTATTACAGACTTTAAGTTTTCCCAGCTCAAAATCAGTAAACTTTCTGAACATCTCATCATGGTTTCCTGTAATATAATATACCGCCGTATCTTTGGTAGCAAGAGAAATAATTTTCTTGATAACCTTTAAATGAGGTTTAGGGAAGTAAGACTTTTTAAACTGCCAGATATCTATTATATCACCATTTAAAACCAAAGTTTTAGGATTGATAGAATTCAGATACCTCAGCAATTCCTTAGCCTTACATCCATAAGTACCTAAATGAACATCCGAAATAACAACTAAATCAAGGTTTCTTTTCATCCGTATATTTTCAGCTTTAATTGGGCTGGGTGGAACGCTTCTCTATTTTTTCACTTATAAAAGCAAAAGAAAGCATTTCATAGTTTTATGCAAAGAAACTAATTGAAAGTTAACTGTATATGAATGTTATATTATTTTTTACAAAGAGTTCATCATATCTTCTGTCAGTTCCATATTATGATATACATTCTGTACATCATCGTCTTCTTCAAAACGCTCCAGCATCTTCATATTAGCCTTAAATTGCTCCTCATTTACCTCTTTGGTATTATTAGGTATTCTTTGTAATTCAGCGCTTTTAACCTCTATTCCCAGCTCATCCAATTTGTGTGATAAAGATCCAAAATCTTCAAAAGCTGTAGTGATCATTACTTCTTCGTCATCTTTATCGATTTCTTCCGCACCACCATCTATCATTTCCATTTCAAAATCATCCCAATCCATTTTAATCTGAGACAAATCTATATTAAAGATTCCTTTTCTATCAAAAATAAATGCCAGTTCACCATTCTTTCCCAAGTTACCGTCGAACTTATTGAAAACAGCTCTTACATTAGCCACAGTTCTGGTTGGGTTATTAGTGGTACATTCTACAAAGAATGCTACTCCACCCTGCCCGTATCCTTCATAAGTAATCTCCTCATAATTTTCAGCATCTGCCCCACTCGCCTTTTTAATAGCTCTTTCTACATTGTCTTTAGGCATATTAGCACCTTTTGCATTTTGGATACATCTTCTTAATGCGGGATTAGATTCCGGATCTGGTCCTCCGGCTTTTACAGCTAATGCAATATCTTTACCTATTTTAGAGAATGTTTTGGCCATCTTGTCCCAACGGGCCATTTTAGAAGCTTTTCTATATTCAAACGCTCTTCCCATTTTATTTTAAATTTTTACAAAATTACTTAAAAGTCAATTAAAAAAAAATACCTCCAAAAACTTGGAGGTATTTATTATTTAGAAAAATCAATTATTTTCTTTTTTTAGCTGGAGCCTTTTTCTTAGGCGTAGCTTTTGCTGGAAGATCAGACTTTTTGTAAGTTTCCCACTCTGAACCAGAGATAGCTCTTACAATAACTTTTCTGTCGATCATTCTTTCCGCATCAGAAGCAGTAGCAGGTACTGTAGCTTCTTGAGATCCGATACCGATAGATTTTAATCTAGATCCATCAACACCTCTACTTTCTAAAGCTTTAACTACAGAAGCAGCTCTTTGTCTTGATAAGTTCAAGTTGTAAGCAGCAGCTCCTTTAGCATCAGTTGTACCGATGATAACGAAGTTTTCAGCTGGAGCTTCTTTAATGATTTTAGCAGCTTGATCTAATTTAGCATTAGATTCAGGTCTGATAGTAGCTTTGTTAAAGTCGAATAAGATATCTTTTAACGCTTCAGTAGCTACAACAGCAGTTTCTTTAGGCTTAGGACATCCGTTGTATTCTGGTAAACCAGGAACTGTAGGACATGCATCGTCTTTATCTAAGATTCCGTCACCGTCTGTATCTGGCCAAGGACAACCGTTGTTTTCAGCTGGACCAGGAACTGTAGGACAAGCATCATCTTTATCGATTACACCGTCACCATCTGTATCTGGCCAAGGACAACCATTGTTTTCAACTGGACCAGGAACATCTGGACATTGATCATCTTTATCTGGAACTCCGTCTCCATCCGTATCAGGACATCCTTGGAATTCTGGTAAACCTGGAGTATCTGGACAAAGGTCATCTTTATCTAGGATACCATCCTTATCTCTATCTCTGTTTCCGAATCTAAATAATAAAGATGCAGAAGCTTGCCAGAAGTTAGCAACTGTAGATTTATCCCCTGGAGTTGTAACATAATCTCCTTGGATACCAAGACCGAAGTTTTTAGTCACCCAGAAGTTAGCACCAGCACCAGTAGATACTGTAAAGAAGTTAGCTTTTCCGTTTTCGTTTCCAGCATCTCCGTTACTAACAGTTTCCATATAATTACCGTTTCCATCAACAGCAGCTCTAGGGAAGCTAAGACCTGTATAATCATGTCTTAAGTAGTTAGCACCAACTCTTAAATATGGATCGAACCAAGATTCTTCATTCCATAAAAGACCTGCAGCTTTAGCTTGAAAACCAAGACCAGTCATTAGGAAAAATTCTTTTCCCATATTGAACTTCTGGTTCTCAACGTTTCCTACTGAAGTTTGCCAGTCAACAACTAATCCTTTACCAACATTTCTTGCAACTGTAAGTTTAGATAATGGAGGAGTAATGGAGAAGTTGTTCATATTGAACATATTCTTCGTTAAATTACTAGCAGAGAACGTATTACTAAATTTAGTACGTGCCGCTATATGGTTTTCCGCATGAGCACCAACCCCGATCAACCACGGATTATTGGTAGTCTGTGCGAAAACAGTAGAGGCAACAGTAAGTGCCAATGCTGAAATTCCTAATTTTAGATTTTTCATAGAATTAAATGATTAAATAATTGATAATGCAAAATAAATATAATTTTTCTTTATACACAAAGTTTTTTAAATGATTTTTAACTTTTCTTTAATATTCTATCGAGGTTTCGTTTGTTTTCTCTATCTTTAATTGCATCCCTTTTATCAAAAAGTTTTTTACCTCTTCCCAGCGCTATGAGCACTTTCGCTTTTCCCTTATTATTGATGTATAATTTTAAGGGGATTATTGTATTCCCAACATCTTTTAACTTTTTTTCAAGTTTTTGCAATTCTCTTTTGTGCAAGAGCAATTTCCGTTCCCTTTTTGTTTTGTGATTATAAAAAGTGCCTAATTTATATTCATCAATCATCATATTAATGATGTATAATTCACCATCAATAAACTGACAGAAGGATTCCGCAATGGATGCTTTAGAAGACCTCAAAGATTTTATTTCTGTACCTGTTAAAACCATTCCTGCTTCATATTCCTCAAGAATTTCGTATTCAAACCTGGCTCTTCTGTTTAATATATTTACTGTTTTTTCAATCTTCATTACTGTTAATTTTCATTAATGAAACTCTTAAAAATACCCGTGATTTAAAAAGTTGAGTATTACATTATTATAAAATACCCAAATTCTTTTCGTATTTTTGCACCAAATTTACAAAACTATATGTTAACAGTATCTAACCTATCTTTACAATTCGGGAAAAGAGTTCTTTTCGATGAAGTAAACATCATGTTTACCAAAGGAAATTGCTACGGAATTATCGGAGCAAATGGAGCAGGAAAGTCTACATTCCTGAAAATATTAACAGGAAAACAAGAACCTACTACTGGAAATGTTTCACTCGAACCGGGAAAAAGGATGTCTGTTTTAGAGCAGGATCACTTTGCCTATGACCAATATACTGTTCTTGAAACTGTTTTAAGAGGTAATAGTAAGTTATTTGAGATAAAAGAAGAGATGGATGCCTTATATGCTAAAGAGGACTTCTCTGATGAGGATGGTATCAAAGCTGGAGAGTTGGGGGTTATTTATGATGAAATGGGTGGATGGAACTCTGAGTCTGATGCTCAAACTATGCTATCCAATGTAGGAATTAAGGATGACATGCATTGGCAGATGATGGGTGAATTAGAAAATAAAGACAAAGTAAAAGTTCTTTTGGCTCAGGCCCTTTTTGGAAACCCTGACGTACTTATCCTCGATGAGCCTACCAATGACTTGGATATCGATACTATTGCATGGCTGGAAGATTTCCTTGCTGATTATGAAAATACCGTTATCGTTGTATCTCACGACCGTCACTTCTTAGATGCAGTTTGTACCCATATTGGAGATTTGGATTATTCCAAACTGAATCTTTATACAGGTAACTATACTTTCTGGTATCAGGCATCTCAGTTAGCTACAAAGCAGAGAGCGCAGGCTAATAAGAAAGCTGAAGAAAAGAAAAAAGAACTTCAGGATTTCATTGCAAGATTTAGTTCAAACGTTGCGAAAGCTAAACAAGCAACTGCAAGAAAGAAAATGATCGATAAACTTAATATAGATGATATTAAGCCCACATCAAGAAGATACCCTGCCATTATTTTCGATATGGAAAGAGAAGCCGGAGATCAAATTTTAGATGTAAAAGGTCTTGAGAAAACAAAAGACGGAGAATTGCTTTTCTCTAATATAGATCTTAACCTTAAAAAAGGAGATAAAGTAGCTGTAATTTCCAAGAACTCTTTAGCAATTACTGAGTTTTTCCAAATTTTAGCTGGAAATACAGAACCTGATAAGGGACAGTATGCATGGGGAGTTACCACTTCTCAATCCTATATGCCTTTGGATAACACAGATTTCTTCCAAGAGGATTTAAGCCTTGTAGACTGGTTAAGACAATTCACTAAAAATGATGAAGAGCGTCATGAAGAATTTATGAGAGGATTCTTAGGAAGAATGTTATTTTCCGGAGATGAGGCCTTAAAATCTTGTAAAGTTCTTTCCGGAGGTGAAAAAATGAGATGTATGTTCAGTAGAATGATGCTTCAAAAAGCTAACGTTCTTTTATTAGATGAGCCTACGAACCATTTAGACCTGGAAAGTATCACGACTTTAAACAACTCTTTGGCCAACTTTAAAGGAAACCTTTTATTAGCTTCCCATGACCACGAAATGTTACAAACAGTTTGTAACAGAATCGTAGAACTTACTCCTAAAGGAATCATCGACAGGGAAATGTCTTACGATGAATATCTTGCCGATAAAAAAGTAAAAGAATTAAGAGATAAAATGTATTCTTAAGACTTAATTATATGATAAAAAAAAATCCCATTTAACTCTTTAAGTGGGATTTTTTATTGTCAGAATTTCTATTTTGTAAGTTTAGTTTTTGGAAGAGATACTGTTCCCGGATCCTTCCATAGGCCATCTTTTTCAGCTTTCTTTTTAATTGCCTCTGCTCTTTTTGCACTATCAGGATGAGAATTAAACATTTTCTGGAATCCGGACTGTTTTTCTCCACTTTCTGAAAGTAATGCTAATTTTCTGAATGCTGTATAAGCTGCTACTACATCATAACCATTTGATTTCATAAAGGTATAAGAATAATCGTCGGCTTCTGATTCTTGCTTTTTACTGAATGAAGCATCCAGCATCGCATTAGCCATCTCCCCTATCTGAGTATTGTTAAGTGTAGATACAGTAGATGAAGCAGAAGACGCACCTTCTATTGCAGCCGCCTTCATATATGCCGTCTTCATAGCATCCTTACTATCTTGATTTTTAACGTGGCCGATTTCGTGACCAATTATTGCCAACAATTCATTATCCGTCATAATATCCATTAGGGAAGAGAACACTCTTACACTTCCGTCTGCACAGGCAAAAGCATTGATATCAATTACTTTGTAAACTTTATAGTTAAGATTCAAACCGTCCTGGGATTTATGTTTTCCAAAAAGTTTTTCCAATCGGATTGCATAGGGATCTTTAGCAGTTGCTACTGGATTATTTTTATCCATCCAGTCTACGGATTCTTTAGAAAGCTTGATCGCATCTTCGTTTGTGAAAGTAAAAGCTTTAGCACCTTTTGAAACTGCATTGGCAGCTTTACCAATATTGATTTTCTGAGCTTCAGCAGTAGAGAATACACCCAGCATTACCAGGCAGAGAGTAATTTTTTTCATGATCATTTTATATTTTTCAGACAACAAAGGTATGTATTTTATGTTAAATTCAAAACTAAAAACTTATTCCCCATCACTTCAAAATGCTATTTTTTTTCCTTATTTTTGTAAAATGAGTCAAAAATGGATTTATAAACCTGAACCTGATGAAGAAATTGTAGATGGATTAATTTCGTCCCTCGGTTTTGGAACTTTTGAATCCAAATTGCTTGTTCTACGTGGCATTGATAACTATCAGAAGGCCAGAGAATTCTTCAAACCCAACCTTAATGATATCCATAGTCCATTTTTAATGGCTGATATGCAAAAAGCCGTAGAACGAATTGCCACAGCAATTGAAAACGGTGAAAAGATTCTGGTGTATGGAGACTATGATGTAGATGGAACCACAGCAGTTGCCCTAATGTATTTATATCTTAGCAAGATTGTTGAGAAAAAATATCTTGACTTTTATATTCCGGACAGAAATTCTGAGGGATATGGTATTTCAACGGAAGGAATTGACTTTGCTAAAGAAAATGGGTTTTCACTGATCATTGCCCTTGACTGTGGAATTAAAGCTATTGATATGATTAACTATGCCAATGACCTTGGTATAGATTTTATTATTTGTGATCACCATTTACCCGGTGAAGAAATTCCAAAAGCTGTTGCGGTTTTAGATCCTAAAAGAAGTGACTGCAGATATCCTTTTAAAGAGCTTTCAGGCTGTGGAGTAGGATTTAAACTCTGCCAGGGTTTAAATACCATCTATAAAATTCCGGAAGCTGAACTGTTTGAACTTACTGATCTTCTTGCGATTTCTATTGCTGCAGATATTGTTTCCATGACCGGAGAAAACAGGGTATTGGCAAAAATGGGATTAAAAACACTCAGAAAAACAAGAAATTTAGGATTAAGATTACTTATCCCTGACGAAAAATTATCTCACTTCGAAATTTCCAATATTGTATTTGAGATTGCTCCAAAAATAAATGCTGCAGGAAGAATTTCTCATGGAAAAGCTGCTGTAGAGCTCATGGTTTCTGATAACCTGAAACATGCCCATCAGATTGTAGATGATATCATGAACCTCAATGACGAAAGAAGAGAGCTGGATATGAATTCAACACTTGCTGCATTAGATCAGATTGTTGAATCCCAGCAGCAGAGTAAGCTTACTACTATCGTTTATCATCCTGAATGGAATAAAGGTGTAATAGGAATTGTTGCTTCCCGGCTTATTGAAACATATTATAAGCCCACCTTGGTATTTACAGATGGGAATAATGGGGAAATGGTAGCTTCTGCCCGTTCAGTTTCAGATTTTGATGTCCACGAAGCACTGGATCTTTGCTCTGAATACTTTCTAAAATTCGGAGGACACCATGCTGCGGCCGGACTTTCAATGGAAAAGGAGAAATTTGAAGATTTTAAAATCAAGTTTGAGCAGATTGTTTCAGAAAAAATAAAGGAATATCAGAAAGAACCATCCATTACTATTGATTCTGAAATTGAAGCTGATGAAATCAATCGGGAGTTTATTAATTTCCATCGGAAACTAGCTCCTTTCGGACCTCATAATATGAAGCCCATTCTTGCTTTAAAAAACCAAAAAGTTTCAGGCTATATAAAAACGATGGGAAAAGATAACAACCACATTAAATTTTATATTAAACAGGAATCAACAGGTAGAAATATCGAATGTGTCGGCTTTAAATTAGGTCAGTTTTCAGAGGATTTCAAAAATAAAAGCTTTGACATAGCCTTCACTTTGGAGGAGAATCACTGGAAAGGGAATGTTACCCACTATCTTAATATAAAAGACGTAAAGTTCAGGGATTAAAATGCCAACTCAATATAATGAAGAAAATTGGACTCTTTTTCGGTTCGTTTAATCCTATTCACATTGGACATCTGATCTTAGCAAATTACATTCTGGAACATTCCGACATGGAGGAATTATGGTTTGTGGTAAGTCCCCAAAATCCGTTTAAGGA
Organism: Chryseobacterium sp.; assembly: GCF_022712095.1. Lineage (GTDB taxonomy): Bacteria > Bacteroidota > Bacteroidia > Flavobacteriales > Weeksellaceae > Chryseobacterium. Next base: position 53,410 of record NZ_JALAHD010000092.1, read on the forward strand.
TAAAAAATCATTATTGAATGATCATAACCGGCTGGATATGGTGCAGCTTGCTATTAAAAATTATCCAAAGATGAGAGTTTCCAATGTGGAGTTTTCTTTGCCCAAACCCAGCTATACAGTTGACACCCTTACTTACCTTCATGAAAAGTATCCAGAATATTCCTTCAGTTTAATTATGGGAGAAGATAATCTGAAGAGTTTACCCAAATGGAAAAATTCTGAAGCCCTTATTAAGAATCACCAGATTATTGTATATCCAAGAGTTTTTCAGGAAGAAAACCAACATTCCAATTATTTTCAGCATGACAATATTCATCTGGTAAAAGCACCCATCATAGAATTGTCAGCCACAGAAATCCGTAATATGATAAAGGACGGTAAAAATGTGCGCCCGATGCTTCCTCCGGAAGTCTTCGAATATTTGGATGGAAGCAACTTTTATAAGTAATTTAGCATTCAAGAAATCAAACCTGGAGATCAATATTTATATTGAATTCTCTAATTTATAACTCATAACTGAACACAATGAACTTCATCGATAAATTCTTTTCAAAGTACCCACAAGAAAAAATCATTAAATGGTTCAGACAGGTTTGTGTAGCCGAAGCTATTTCATGCTTTCTGCTATATTGTGTGGCTATGGTATGGAAACGATATGATGAAGAAGGTCTCCTGCCTACTCTCTTCATTATCCTTATAGGAAATATTCATGGGCTTTTCTTTACCCTTTATCTATTGCTTTGTCTTCCGGTAAGAAAGATTTTCACTTGGGATGATGAAGATTTCGTTATTGCATTATTATGTGCATTTTTCCCTTTCGCTACCATTTGGGTAGATAAAAAATTAGCTCGTTTCGACAGAGAATAAGAACTCAATTCTTGCTTATTTTCATTCTTAATGTAATAGAAACTCTATTATAGTTGTCTTAGTATATAGTTAATCGAAAATTTAATTCCAAATTTTAATTACTGATTATCAAGTAATTAAATATTTATTTTGGATTTATTTACTACTTTGTATTGCAAGATACTAAATTAATTATATATCTTTGCTATGTAAAATAATAACAAATACAAGCTATTACTAATTAAAAATTACAGTCATGAAAACGCCTCTACTCATAGCAGCCCTATTTTTCAGCGGATTTGCCTTCGCTCAGGAAAAAAAAACAGATACTTTAAAAACTCAAAGTATAGAAGGAGTGACTTTAACGAAACAGGTATTCAAAAAACAAAGTGACCGCTTCGTATATGATGTTGCAGCTTCACCTGTAGCAAAAGGAAATACAACATTCGATCTTTTAAAGCAAACTCCTCTCCTATCTACAACAGACGATAAGACATTAAAAATTGCAGGAAAGAACAATGCTGTTATTTATATCAACGGAAGAAAAACCAATATGGACGCTGACTCCCTTGAGCAATTCCTGAAAAATACTCCGGCAGAAAACATTCAGAAAATTGAAGTAATTACGGTTCCGGGAAGTGAATATCAGGTAGAGTCTTCCGATGGAATCATTAATATTGTGTTAAAGAAAAAAATGAGTGATGGCCTTAATGGAAACATGAGAATGTCCAACTCTCAGAACAAATATAACGGAAGTTCCGCAAGTTTCTCTTTAAATTATAGAAAAGATAAGCTGGGAATCAGTGCTAACCTGAGTGGAGGAGAAAACATCCAGGCTCAAAGTTATATATTAAGGAACGGAACAACCCTTACAACAAATGAATCAGTAGGTGATGTTGATGATCCTAATAAAAACTTGGGAGGATACCTGAATATTGATTATCAATTAACGGAAAAAAGTAATTTAGCTTTATCATGGAACACATGGGCTAATAGAAGCTACGGATCAACAATCAATCTATTCAATACTGTCAAAATATATGATCTTAATGGAAATTTAACTTCTACTCAATATAATAAAACAGATAACCTTGATAATTCACGATCTTATAATAACTCTTTAAATTTAAACTATGAACTGAAAACGGACTCCTTAGGCAGTAAGTTAAACGTTAATGCTTCTTATCTTAACTACAGAAGATTTCAGTTTACAGACAACAGAACACTTGTTCAGAATCCGGCAGGAGATTTTATTTTAGGTAAAAAAATCATACAGAATATTCCTCAGATCATCAATAATTTCTCGGGAACGGTAGACTATATCCAGAAATTTAAAAATGATTTCACTGTTTCTATAGGAGGAAATTATAATAAAACCAAAACTGATAATGATACCGGCAATACAACTTATCAGTATGTAGATGATAATAATGAGGAACTATCAGAAGCTGTTTCCACATCAGAACCCAACAGGTTTATTTATGATGAAAATATCTATGGCGTATACTTAACATTGGAAAAGAAGTTTTCTGATAAATTCTCTGGAAAAGTGGGAACAAGATATGAAATCACAAATAGTCTGGGAACCTCTGACAATGCAAGTCCGGAATACCAGAGAATCGAAAGAAACTATAATAATTTACTTCCTTACTTAAGCGCCAATTATGCTATTAATGATAAGAATAATATTTCCTATTCATTTTCAAGCAGAATGAGAAGGCCTAATTTCTGGCAATTAAATCCTGTGAAAGTTTATCTTACAGAGACGAATTATATTCAAAACAATCCTTTTGTAAAAGCATCTCCTACCTATAATCAGGAATTAACCTATATGTACAAAAATTCATATTTCTTAATTTTAAATCATTCCTTTTACAAAGATGTAATTACTCAGGTACCTTTGCAGGGATATGCCATTTCTCCTAACGGAACGGTAAGCACAGAAAATGTCTTGAGATATATAAGCACCAACTTTGGAAACAAACAGGAAATGTCTGCTATGCTGGGACTTCAAAAATCTTTCTTCAAACAATATTGGACAACCAATTTCAATATAGGTGTGCAGCATAACATCAACAATGGTACGCTTGCCGTAGATCCCACTACTGGTGACACTTTCCAAGATGCTGAAGGAAGACCTATAGCTTATATTAATAAGGTAAAAACTACAAGCCTCATCATTCAGACGAATAATACGATCCGTCTGGATAAAAAGAAAACGTGGTTCTTAGGGGTTAATTATTTCTATGTGGACAAACAGCAGATAGAACTTGGATTATTAAAAGATCTGATGAGCCTTGATTTAAGCATTAAAAAAACCTGGAACGACTGGACTTTTGCTCTAAATGTAAATGATATTTTAAGAACCAATATTGTGGAAATAGAAGATTATCAATCTAACGGAAACTACAATTATGTCAGAAATGACCAATACAGACAAGGAATGACATTCAGCATCACTTATAATTTTGGAAATCAGAAAGTGAAAAAAGTAAGAGACATTGAAGGTGCTTCCAGCACTATTAAAAACAGAACCAGTAATTAACTTATTCATATTGTAAAGCTCATCAATTGTATCGGTGAGCTTTTTTAATCTATTATTTCTATAGCTAAAATTGGGATAATACATGAGCTATTTTATGAAGGAAAGACTAATGAATTCTATTTTAGAT
>NZ_JALAHD010000093.1 GCF_022712095.1 Chryseobacterium sp.
CTTTCTTTGAATATCCATCTATTTCTCTCTATTTAAATCTCCGGAAATAAAAACAAAGGCTCTAATCATATATTTTTTCTATTTTTGTGATGCTTTAGGGGTATTCTGAAAAGAATTGAGAGAGTCCCTTTGAACCTGATACGGCTTACACCGACGTAGGGAAAAGCAATAAGAAATTATTAAGATTTCTGTTGTTTCGGATTTTCCTAAAGCTATTTAAATTGATAAATAACTATGGAAAAAAAACTTTGGAAACATATTCTTTCTGTACGACAACAATCACCTCTTGTGCATAATATTACCAATTATGTAGTAATGAATACCACGGCCAATGCCCTTTTAGCCGTTGGTGCATCACCTATTATGGCACATTCCCAGTTAGAAGTGGAAGAAATGGTAAATATTTCGAATGCACTGGTAATTAATATAGGAACACTGGATGAATATTGGTCCGAGGCCATGCTTATGGCCGCAAAAACTGCCAACCATACTCATAAACCCTGGATCTTGGATCCTGTAGGCGCAGGAGCAACCTCTCTCAGGGATAATCTCCTTCCCCTCCTACTCTCTCATGGTCCTACAGTGATAAGAGGAAATGCGTCGGAAATTATCGCCTTAAACAAAGCTAACAAAACAACAACCAAGGGTGTTGACAGTACAGCCAGTAGTAATGAGGCTATAGATGCTGCCCGGAATTTAGCTAGTAAATACCATAATACGGTATGTATTTCAGGGGAAACTGATATTATTATCAGTGAACAGCAAACTGTTTACATTCATAACGGACATTCCTTAATGACAAAAGTTACCGGTTTAGGATGTTCTGCAACCGCTATTATAGGAGCTTTCCTTGGAAGTATTGATAATGTATCAGAGGCTGTCATTGCTGGAATGGGATTATTAGGCGTAGCAGGTGAAATTGCAGCTAAAGAAAGTTCCGGACCTGGAAGTTTACAGGTCAACCTGATCGATAAATTATACACTATTACAGAAGAAGAGTTTATGGATCATATAAAAATCAGTTCATTATGAGCATCCATCCTAACTTCCCCTATCAACTCTATCTTGTCATTTCTGAAAAAGACTGTATAGGGAAAGATTTATTTCATGTTGCCGAACAGTCAATTCTAGGCGGCGTAGATGTTGTTCAACTAAGAGAGAAAACAGATTCTACAGGATTATTCTTACAAAAAGCAGAACAATTAAAAGAAATTACAACAAAATATAATATCCCTTTAATTATTAATGATCATACTGAAGTTGCAGAAAAAGTGTGTGCAGAAGGAATTCATGTAGGAAACAACGACATTCCGCCATCAGTATTAAAACAACTCCCCTTTTTTAAAAATAGGTTAATCGGTTATTCTATAGAATATCTTTCCCAACTTCAAAGTGAGAACACACAACTATCGGATTATCTTGGAATAAGTCCCGTTTTCAGTACAAATACTAAAACCGATACTGTAACAGAATGGGGAATCGAGGGAATTGAAACAATAAGAGCGCTTACTTCTAAGCCATTAATAGCAATCGGAAACATTAATTTACAGAATACAAGGCAAATCATAAAGGCCGGTGCAAACAGTATTGCCGTAGTTTCAGCAATATGCGCATCTGAAGATCCTCAAAAAGCAGCCTGGCAACTCAAAAATGAAATTTTAAAATGAAAAAATACACTTATCCTTCCGTATTAACCATTGCTGGTTTTGACGGGAGCGGCGGAGCCGGCATACAAGCAGATATTAAGACCTTTTCTGCTTTGGGATGCTTTGCCACATCAGTACTAACTGCACTTCCCATACAGAATACTCAGGGAGTAAGGAAAATTTACACTATTCCTGTAGAAGCTGTTGGGGATCAGATCGAAGCAATCATGGATGATATTATTCCGGATGCTATAAAAATAGGAATGGTCCATACCTCCCCATTGGTAGAAATTATTGTTAAAACACTTAGTGAATATAAGAACATCCCCATCGTTTTTGATCCTGTGATGGTTGCGACAAGCGGTCACCGGCTTATTGAAGAAGAAACGATCACGACGATTACCGAATTGTTATTTCCTATTTCCGACATTATTACTCCCAATATGGATGAAGCCGCTATTTTGGCCAAAATAGATGTAAAAACTCTTGACGACATGAAAATTGCCGGAGAAAAAATCCTTCAATTGGGATGTAAAAGCATTCTTCTTAAAGGCGGGCATCAGGAAACAGAAGTAATCACTTCTCTATTTTTTGATGAGGATAAAAAAATACATTCATTCCAATCAGAAAAATTTCCCACAAGCAATACCCATGGCTCGGGATGTACATTATCTTCAGCTATTGCCGCATATCTTGCCCAGGGAAAAACATTATATGAAGCTGTATCAATGGGACAAACTTATGTCTATGAAGCCATTAAAAACGGGAAAGATGTAGTTACTGGTAAAGGAAATGGCCCTCTTAACCACTTTTTCAACCCACAAAAACTTATTAAAAATGAAATGGTCTGAATTCACATGGAAACAGATAGAACCTTATTATGAATCCATTCTTCAAATGCCCTTCATTACTGAATTATCATCAGGAATATTACCTAAAGAAAAATTTCAGTTTTATATGGCCCAGGATTCTTTATATCTTGAACACTTCGGAAGAGCTCTTGCTCTTATTTCAGCCCGTACTTACGATATACAGGATGTTCTTACATTCATACGCTTTGCAGAGAATTCCATTGTAGTGGAAAATGCACTTCACGAATCTTATTTTAAGGATTTTGGAGTAACTGAAAGAGGTATCATGCAGCCGGTATGCCATCATTATATCCATTATTTAAAAAGTACAGCTGCATTGGACGCAGTAGAAATTGCTATGGCAGCTGTTCTTCCCTGTTTCTGGATCTATAAGGAAGTTGGGGATCATATTCTGGAACACTATGTCAACAAAAAGAATCCTTATCAGAAATGGATTGACACTTATGGTGGTGAAGAGTTTGCTGCTGCCGTTCAGCAAGCCATTGAAATATGTGATAAAATAGCAGAAAATACCACAGAAGATACACGAACAAGGATGACAGAAGCCTTTATAACCGCTTCCCGAATGGAATACCTATTTTGGGATGCTGCTTATAAAACCACTCTTTGGATATAAATTTTACTATTCATATATAAAAAGCAGGGTAAAATTACCCTGC
>NZ_JALAHD010000094.1 GCF_022712095.1 Chryseobacterium sp.
AATTATCGTAAAAAAATGTTAATTAAAATAATGTTGGATGTTTTTTTGTAATTTTGCACATTAAGCGTTTTTAAATTTAGATAGAAAATTATATGCCGAATCAGAAGATACTGTACATTACTACAGAGATGTTTCCATATCAGGAAGACACAAATATGGCTGCAGTGGTCAACAAAATGGCACTTAAGATGCACAATGAAGGCAATGATGTAAGAGTTTTTATGCCAAGATTTGGACAGATAAGTGAGCGAAAATTCCAGCTTCATGAGGTGATCCGCCTTTCTGGAATGAATATTATAATTAATGACCTTGATCAGCCATTGATTATCAAAGTAGCTTCTCTTCCGGGGGAAAGACTTCAGGTTTATTTTATTGATAACGAAGAATATTTCAAAAGAAAGCAATATTATTTTGATGATGAAGGAAATTCATTCGATGATAATGATGAAAGAGCTATATTCTTTGCAAGAGGAGTCATCGAAACTATTAAAAAGTTAAACTGGGTGCCTGATGTGATCCACTTAAATGGATGGATGGCTTCCTTTATTCCAATTTATCTTAAAACCTACTACCAATCTGATACTTACTTTAAAGATGCGAAAATCGTTCTTTCTTTATACAATGAGAAAGATGCTGCGTTGAATAAAAATGTAGGTGAAAAATTGCAGTTTGACAATATTTCAGGATTAAAAGCGTTAGATAATCCAAGCTTCCAGAGTTTTGTTATTGAAAGTATGAACTATGTAGATGCAGTAGTAAAAGGAGATGAGTTTTTAAATGAAGATTTTGATAAAGCTTTCAATGAAACACAAACTCCAAAATCGGAGTATCTTGATGTAGACTCTATTAATAAACTTTATTAAATTAAATACATTTTTAATGATTCATACTATTAAAAAGACTTTAACCATATTTTCCTTGGTGATTTTTGGCAGTGTATTGCTTTACAATTGTGAACCGGATCCAGATTCTTTGGGGCAACAATTATTTGAGAATGGAGCAGCACAGGGGAACGAAAAATCTTTTGATCTTATAGCTTATAATATTAACAATAACGATAGTATAAGAAGTGATGCATCAAGAATGTATTCTGACTATTACGGCGGAACTTCCAGAGCAGTTCTGGGGGCTTTTACAGAGAGTCAGTTTGGACTGCAGAAGGCCTCTTATTTTACACAATTAAGATTGTCTACATATAACCCTAATTTTGGTACAAATGCGGTGGTGGATTCAGTAGTTTTAGTGATAAAACCTACTTATGCCAGCGATTCTGTAACAACTACCACTAATGAAGATTATGTATACCCCGAAGGAAGTATTGCCGCTAAAAAAGTAGTAAGTACATATCCTGCACTTAAATATGGGAAAGCTAAGAAGAGTTTAACAATCAGAGTGAATGAAGTGACAGACTTTTTAAATGGTTCTGCTGATATTGCTTATTCTAATAAAGTATATAACTATTCTACTGATTTGGGATCGAAAGTTTTCGACGGTAAAGTAAATACGGTAGCGATTACTAAAGATGAAGATGATTCTTCTATTTATACATCAAGCGCTGTCGGTTTCAGAATTCCTTTGAGTTCAAGCTTCTTTCAGACTAAAATTATCGGAATGCAAAGTAAATCCGAGCTTCAGGATGTTTCTAACTTTATCAGATATTTTAAAGGACTGAGACTGTCAGTTGATGAAAGCGATGGTTATTTATTCCAATTCTCTCCAAATGATTTGGAATTGGTTATGTATTATAAATACGATAATACAGATTCTGACGGAAACGTTACAAGAACACAAACCAGTTATAATTTTATTTTAGGATCTACCAATGCTCATATTGCTCACTATGAATATGACAGAGCCGGTACTCCGTTAGCTAGTGCCTTAGCCTCAAGCAATACTGCCAGTGGAGATAAAAGATTATATATGCAGGGAATGGGTGGTCCGTCAATCGGAGTTAAAATTCCGGATACTACTATTGAAGAACTTAAAACTTTATACCAAAATAATAAAGCAGCTATTATCAGTGCCCGTATCAGAATTTATACAGATAAGGATGTATGGAATAATAGTTATGTAAAGCCTTCTTTATTTACGATTCTCCAAGGAACTAAAGGTGCTGGTACAAATAAGGATACTTTTGCTTTGACAACTGATTTGTCAAGTGGGTTAGTGTCTACTTCAACCTATTTTAAAACATACGATCTTGATAAAAATCCTGCTTATTATGATTTCATTATTACAAAATCAGTAAAAGATATTGTAGAAGCAGAAGGAAGTAATACGGATAAGTATTTTAAAATCAATATGGGAAGCTTTATTGGTAATGCTGCTCAAACAGCTTTGCAGGGTTATAATTATACAACCAGAACAAGTACAAGAGACAGAGCTGTATTTGTAGGAACAGACCCTAGCAATGCAAATAAAATTCAATTAAAAGTTATTTACGGAACAAAATAAAATTAAAAACACTAGATAAATTATGTGCGGAATTGTTGGTTATACAGGATTTCAGGATGCCTATGATGTTGTAATTAATGGTCTTAGGAGGCTTGAATATAGAGGGTATGATAGTGCAGGAATTGTGTTAGAAAGTCCAAGCAATACATTTGAAGTAGAAAAAACGAAGGGGAAGGTAGATGATTTGGTTGCTATTTCCAGCCAACTTAAAAATACAGCTAAGTTTGGAATGGGGCATACACGTTGGGCTACACATGGAGTTCCAAGTGATAGAAATTCTCACCCGCATTTGTCTAATAATGGGAAAATAGCGATTGTACATAATGGGATTATTGAAAATTATGATACTATTAAGACAATGCTTATAGAAAAAGGTTTCTCTTTTAAATCAGAAACAGATACTGAAGTATTAGTAAACCTTATTCAATATTTCATGGATGTTAATGCAAAAACAGATTTCCCAACTGCAGTAAGATATGCACTTAATGAGGTATATGGAGCTTATGCAGTTACTGTAATGCATGAAGATTATCCTGGGTTACTTATTGTAGGTAGATTAGGATCTCCTTTGGCAATAGGTATTGGTGATAAAGAATATTTCATCGCTTCTGATGCTTCTCCTTTTGTAGAATTTACTAAGGAAGCTATTTATTTGGAGGAAGGACATATGGCTACTATTTCATTGGAAAATGGAGTAGATATTCGTACCATTAAAGATAACTCCAAAATTCAGCCTGAAATTCAGGAATTAAAATTAAGCCTGGAGCAGATTGAAAAAGGAGGATACGAACATTTTATGCTTAAAGAAATTTTTGAACAGCCTAAATCTATTCATGATACCATGAGAGGTAGATTACTTGTAGACGAAGGAGTAATCAAAATGGCAGGAATATGGGATCATGTAGAAAGGTTCAAAAATGCTAACAGAATTATTATTATAGCATGTGGTACTTCATGGCATGCAGGTCTTATCGGGGAATATCTTATAGAGGAATATGCAAGAATTCCTGTAGAGGTGGAGTATGCTTCTGAGTTCAGATACAGAAATCCTATTATTACAGATAAAGATGTGGTAATTGCTATTTCCCAATCAGGAGAGACCGCTGATACTATGGCTGCATTAAAATTAGCTAAAGAAAAAGGTGCATTTATTTATGGTATCTGTAATGTAGTGGATTCTTCTATTGCAAGAATTACGGATGCGGGATCTTATACCCATGCGGGACCGGAGATCGGTGTAGCTTCTACAAAGGCATTTACAGCACAGCTTACTATTCTTACTCTGATTGCTTTTAAATTAGGTAAACATAATGGTAATTTAGGAAATGCAGAATTTATGAGCTTAATATCGGAACTGGATGCTATTCCTAAGAAAATAGAAGACGTTTTGAATACGACTCATGATCTGGTTCAGAATATTGCTAAAGATTTTGTAAGCGCTACCAATTTCCTTTATTTAGGAAGAGGATATAATTATCCGGCAGCACTGGAAGGAGCATTAAAGCTTAAGGAAATTTCTTACATCCACGCAGAGGGATATCCTGCGGCTGAGATGAAGCATGGGCCTATTGCATTGATTGATGAGAATATGCCAATCGTTATTATTGCACCTAAGAAAGGTCATTATGATAAGATTGTAAGTAATGTTCAGGAAATTAAAGCAAGAAAAGGAAAAGTGATAGCGGTAGTGAACAAGGGAGACCAACAGGTAAGCAGTATGGCAGACTATGTGATTGAAATTCCTGAGACTTCAGAATGTTTCTCTCCTATAGTAGCTTCAGTGCCTTTACAGTTGCTTGCATATTATATTGCAGTTTATAGAGGTGCCAATGTAGATCAGCCAAGAAACCTAGCGAAATCTGTAACTGTTGAATAAAAAATAGTTGCAAATAAAATAAATTTAGATTTCTTTCGTTATTTCAAAAAAAATCTTAAAAGTTTCTTAAAAAAATTATATATTTACGGCTTAATTATAAAAATTAACATGAAAAGGATATTTCTTTTATTATTATCTGCGTCGGTAGCATCGGTATCTTGTTCAGGGGGTGGAGCTTCAGTAGGGAAGCCCGGAACAAAAGGAGAATTGATACCAAAAGAAAAAACGAAATCATTTGTGGCAGAAAGACCATACGGAATGGTTGCAATTCCCGGAGGATCATTTATCTTAGGATTGGCAGATCAGGATATGACAAATACTCCTGAGAAAACATCGTTAAAAACTATTACTGTTTCTTCATTTTTTATGGATGAAGCAGAAACTACTAATGCAGAATACAGGGTATTTATCAATTATGTAAGAGATTCTATTGCGAGAACTTTATTAGCTGAAGCTGCCGGAGAAGGCGGAGAAGGTGGAGGTAGAGGAGCAAGCATAGGAGATTACGCATACCTTGCAAAAAAAGAAGAAAACTTAACACCTTATCAGGAATATTTAGAAAGCCAGGGAGGAAGAGACGGAGGATATGATGAAACGAAAAGACTGGACTGGAAAATTCCTTTACACTGGAATGTTTCAAAATATCCTGATGTAGAATATGCTGAAGTACTTGAATCTATGTACTTGCCGGCTTCTTCCCGAATAGGAAACGAAAGAATTTTAGACGTTAGTAAACTTAAATATAATTACCAGTGGGGAGATATGGATGCAGCACTTGCCGATAATGAGAGAGGGGCAAACTACCTTAAGAGTGCAAGCATTGCTATCTATCCTGATACAACCGTTTGGGTGAAGGATTTCCACTTTGCATACAATGAGCCTCTATTCGAACAATATTTCTGGCATAAAGCATACAAAGATTATCCTGTAGTAGGGGTAACCTGGGATCAGGCCAGAGCATATTGTAATTTCAGATCTAAATTGAAAACAGATTACAATGAAAGTCTGAAAAGAAAAAAACAAAGACCCATGAAATTCCGTTTACCTACAGAAGTGGAATGGGAATATGCAGCAAGAGGTGGTATGCAGAATGCAACTTATCCTTGGGGTGGTCCATACCTAATGGATGACAGAGGTTGCTACCTAGCAAACTTTAAGCCTAAGAGAGGTAATTATATGGAAGACGAGAAAAAAGGTACTTATACATATACCGCTCCAGTTAAGAAATTTAAGAAAAATGGATTTGGATTGTTTGATATGGCTGGAAATGTTTCTGAATGGACAGAATCTTCTTACAATAACTCTTCATACGTGTTCACTTCTACATTGAACCCTTCTACTAAAGACAAGGTTGATACAAAAAAATCTGTAAGAGGTGGATCTTGGAAAGATATAGGATATATGCTAATGACAGGTGCAAGAGATTGGGAAAGAAAAGATTCAGCAAGAAGCTATATCGGATTCAGAACTGTACAGGATATTCCTGAAGCAGCTGTTAAACCAAAAAGAGTTAACAGATAAACAAAATAATTTTTCAATAATTTTTAACATTAAAAAAAACTAAAATATATGTTTAAGACTAAAGATGCTTGGATGAATTTCTTCTATTCGTTCGGTGCTGCGATTGTAATTCTTGGAGCTTGGCTTAAAATTACTCACATTAACTTAGGCCCAATTAGTGGTAACGTTGCTCTTACAGTAGGGCTTATTACAGAAGCTATTATTTTTATTATTTTCGCTTTTGATCCACCAAAAACTGAAGAAGCTTATGCATGGGAAAATGTATATCCGGAGTTATTAGATAAACATGCTAATCCTAACCCATTACACTCAAATGTATCTTCTAAAAATAATATCAATATAAGTTCACAATTTGCAGAATTAGAAAATTCTCTTTCCAGCAAATTAGATAAGATGCTTGAAGATGCGAAACTGGATGTTCAGTTATTTGAGAGATTGAGATCAGGAATTGATAAATTTTCAAGTTCTGTAGATCAGATTAATCAGACTGTTGATGTTTCTGCTTCTACTCATAAATATAATGATCAATTAAACAAAGCTGCTCAGCATATGGAAAGCATGAATGCTTTATATGCTATGCAGTTGGAGAATGGTCAGAAACAGGCAGACTTTGCTAAGAAATATGTAGAAGATATGCAAAAATCTGCTGAGCAATCAGAAAAATTCAACGAAGAATTACAAGGATTAACTTCTAACTTAAACAACTTAAATAGAGTTTATGGTGGTATGTTGACTGCTATGAAGTCTTAATTTCCAACCCATTTCTAATTAACTACTTAATCAAAAACTAAAGAAAAGAGAATGGCACAAGGAAAACAGACTCCACGTCAGAAGATGATCAACCTGATGTATCTGGTGTTCATCGCTATGATGGCGCTCAATATTGATGCAGAAATCATCAGGTCATATTATGACTCTACAGTATCTCTGAAAGATACCCGTTTGCTGACCGAGCAAAAAAATGAAGATATCTTTGAAAAAACTTTGGAAGCTAAGGCCCAGCAAGTGCCTGATACTTATGCTCAGGCTTGGGAAGATTATAAAGTATTAAAAGGCAAAATCAATGATTTGGTTTCTCATGCGGATCAAATTAAAATTAAACTAGAAAAAGAATCTGGTTTTCAAGATAAAGATCCTAAAACAGGAAAAGATATTGATGTAAGCGAGAATTTCTCTGCACTTAACAATAACGAAGCTACTACTAATTATTTCTTTAAAGAAGGTGATGAAAATTCTCCTTCAAAAGGAGCAGATGATTTAAAAGTTAAAATTGATGATGTAAGAAATTATATTAATAAAACTTTTGGAAATAATCCTCAACTTGCGAAATTGGTATCCAGAGCTAATAAATCCCTGATTGCTGAATATGCTAAAGGGCAATCTCCCAATGAGAAAACATGGCTCCAAAATAAATTTTATCATCAATCGTTAATTGCTGCTATTTCTAACTTGGAAATTATTCAGAACGATGCGAGAAATGTTCAGTCAGATGCATTGGCATTATTACTTCAGGAAAAAGTAGATGCAAACATCAAATTTACAAGCTATGAGCCGATAGTTTCCGGACCTGTTGATATTCAGGCTGGTAAACAAGCTGAAGTTAAAGTAATGCTAGGTACTTATTCAAACAGTAATAAAATTAATATTACCGGAGTTAGCAAACTTGAAAATGGAAAAGGTATTATTCCTATTAGTGGTTCTGCATTAGGTGAGCACACTTTAAATGGTACTATTACATTAACGGATGCTTCAGGTAAACCTCAGTCTTTCCCTTGGACTCATACTTATAATGTTATTGCAGGACCAAGAGAAGTAAAACTTGAAAAAGGATTATTACTTTCTGCAGACAAGATGAATGTAATGTACAGAGGGCTTGATAACCCGGTTTCAGGGTCTATATTAGGTGCTGACAATTCTAAGCTTTCATTATCTGCTCCTGGAGCATCAGTTAGAAATACAGGTGCCGGTAAATGGATTGTTAGACCTACTTCAGGTAATACAGTGAGATTAACATTATCTGGAACCGATCCACATGGTAAATCGGTATCTCAGGTATTTGAATATAGAATTAAGAATGTACCACCACCACAAGGACAGATGAGAGGAAAGAATGTATTGTCTATGCCGGCAACTTCAGTTCCGAATCAGTCCGTGCAGGCAGCTATTCCTGATTTTGATTTCCCTGTTTCATTTAACGTTACCGGATTTATGGTAAAAGTACCGGGAAGAGCAGGTTTACTAATCTCTGGAAGCTCATTAAGTGAAGCGGCAGGATTAACGAGAAACCTGAGAGCAGGAGATGTAGTTTATATCTATGATATTAAAGCAACAGCTACCGGTCTGGATGGTCAAATTGTTAAAAATATATCTCCTATTGTTATTAATATACAATAAGATTAAATACTTAAAATTACATTATGAAAAAATATATTAGCAGTTTTTTAGTATTAGTTTCAGGGTTTTCATTGGCCCAGACTATTCTAAATGCTTCCTCTCCAGAGGAGTTTAGAAGAATGAGAGCTGAATCTATGAAAAAAGTGGGAGATACTGTTATTAGTAATAAGATCACACCTCTTGAATATGGATTTGTAGATGAAAAGGATATTTTGAAAAGTATGTTCGTATGGGAGGTTATTGATATGAATGATAAAATTAATCAGCCTTTCTATTATGATAATCCTGATGGATTGCTTTCTACTACTACAAGATCTTTGTATCAATTATTATTAGACGCAGCTTTATCAGGTAATATTACTGAGGTTTATGATGATGAAAACCTTACCATGAAATTATCACCGGAAGGAATTCAGAAAAGACTTGAGTCTGTACAGATTGATGATGCAGCTATTGATATCCTAAATTCAGGACGTCAGCTTACAGAACAGGAAAAACTTGAATATACAGACCATATTAAGACGACTACGGATAAAGTAAAAGTTCTTAAGATTATGGGAATGTGGTTCATCGATAAGAGAGACGGACAAATGAAATACAGACCACTTGCTATTGCAGCAATGGGGCCGGACCCGTCTATTCAGGGTAAAATTGGTCCTGATGGAATGCCTTTGGCAGGAGCTGATGAGCTTATCGACCTTTTCTGGATTTATTATCCAAGTGCAAGAGATATTCTGGCTAACAATTTTGTATTCAACAGAAAGAACTCTTCAGCTGACTTATCTTTTGATGACCTGATCAATGCAAGAAGATTTTCTTCTGTGATCTACAAGTCTTCATCAGGTTTAGGAGACGGTGTAATCAAAGATTATATTCCTAAAGATGCTGATGATCAGATTGAAGAAAGTGAAAGAATCAAAGAACAGATTCTTCAAATGGAAAATGATATGTGGAATTATTAAGCATTTCACTTGATATTTATATAAAACCTGAGTACTTTTACTCAGGTTTTTTTATATTATGAAAAAAGTAGATTATATCATTGTAGGGGATGGATATGCAGCTTTGTTTTTTGCACATCAGTTAATTAAGCATGGGAAATCCTTCGCTATTTATTCAGAAGGGAAAAAGAGCGCTTCCCGGGTCTCTGCAGGGATTGTTAATCCCGTAGTACTTAAGAAGTTTACCACATTTTGGAAAGCTCAGGAACAGATTGATCTTCTCAAGCAAATTTTAAAGGAAATAGAAGAATATACCCAAAAGAATTATCTGATTGAGTATCCTATTCACCGAATTTTCCATGATGAAAACGAACAGAATTTGTGGATGAAAAAATCGGATAATAAAGATCTTGTGAATTTTCTGAATAAGGATTTTAAGGCCTTGCAGGTGGTTAAAAATCCATTTAGAACAGGAAAGGTAAATCAATCTGCCCGACTGGATGTAAATGTATTTTTTGATGATCTATTTAATTATTTGGAATCTAATTTTAAACTTGTAAAAGAGAGGTTTGATTATTCATTGTTAAACAATGAGGAAAATATTTATAAAGATTTCATTTTTAAAAATATTGTATTTTGTGAAGGAATGGGAGTGAAATCTAATCCCTATTTTTCCACACTTGAGGTTAACCCTAATAAGGGACATCATATCAAAGTAAATCTTTCTGTACCGATAGAAGAGAAAGTAACTATTAAAAAGAAACATTTTTTGTTTCCTATGGAAGATAACATTTATTTTTATGGAGGAACTTATGACAGGAATCAATTGTACGATAATATTGATGATTCGGCAGTAGAACAACTTTGTAATGGACTATCAGAATTTTATCCGCATGATTTTGAAATTAAAGAAGCTGCTGTTGGTTTCAGACCTACTGTGAAAGACCGCAGACCTCTTATCGGAAGGCACGCAGAATATAAAAAGATGTATGTCTTTAACGGATTAGGAGCCAGAGGGATTTTAAATGGCTGTTATTTTTCAGAGAAGCTATATCAGTTTATTGAAAACGATGTCCCTCTTCCTGAAGAAGTCTCACTCCTTAGATTTACATAAAAAAAAGAGGAAGCAAATATGCCAGCAGATTGGGATGAGTTTCTGATATTGGCTTATTTGCATTCCTACTTCAATTTACTTACTTACCTTTTGAAGATTTAAATTCAAAATAAATTAATAAATAAATTTTAAACTAATCGGATCATATTATTTTCATCAAAGACAAAAATTCTCTTTATATTATTTATAAAACTTAACTTAAGTTTTATAGGTAATAACCTTTGTTAAAAAGTGAGCGTTTTTTGCAAATCGCCCACTGTTAAAATCCTTATTAGGGAACAAAATTTGTGTTTTTACTTACTTGCATATGTTGAGACAAATATAATCCCAATTCACGAAAAAAGTACTACTGCAATATTACTTCATTGATTTAATTAAATGATATTCAGTATGTTGTAATTTATATGGAGTGTTTTTGAGATATAAATGAAAGGGGAATTCACCATGCAAAAGTGAATTTTTATTGGCCTTTTTATTGAAATGACTGGTAAGAGATTTTCTTGGTGAGTATTTATAAATCCATCATCCATTTGTTTAGATCTACTTCGGAAGAAAGATTAAGCTTTTTTCTTAATCTATACTTTCTGGATTCAATGGTGCGGACTGAAATATTTTTATATTTTGCGATAGTTTTTGTTGATAGATTCATTCTTAAGAATGCGCAGAATTTTATATCATTGGCAGTTAGATGTGGATATTGTGAGGTCAGCCTATCATAAAAATCCGGATATACTTCTTTGAAACGGGTAAGAAAGAAAGGGTCATTATGGCTGGCAAGCTTAGAAAGCTCGTCGAATGCAGCATTCAATTTGCTTTTTAATTCATCGGTTTCATGGATGGTTTCAATAAGAATTTCATCTTTTTGCTTCTGCTTTTTAAGATATTTAGTCGATAATAAAACAAGCAGCAGGATTAAAACGAAAATTGTAGATGCAAATAAAATATAGAATTTTTGCCTTTGCTGTTTTTCTTTTCTGCTTTCTTCCTGAATTATTTTATCTATAGGGATATTGAGTGCTTCTTTTTCGGATTTAATGATACTATCCGAGATTTCGGAATATTTTTCAAGGTATTCATTCTTTTTTTCTGTGTTACCCCATAGCTTATAGGTTTCTGATATTAATTTATAGGCATTTTTAATATCATCTTTGCGGTTGAGCTGCTCAGAGATTTTAAGGGATTGAAGGTAATAATCAATTGCCTTTTCATAATCTTTCTTTTGTGTATATAATTTTCCAAACCCTACAAATGTCATAGATTGCTGATAGGAAATTCTATAGCCATCATGTAGATTTGATGCCTTATTAAGATAAAATTCAGCAGAATCTATTTTTTTCTTTTTTAGAAGCTGTTCAGCAATATGTACATAAGTTAAAGGTTGTGGAGATAATTCTAAACGTCTTTTTTGAAAATAATTGATGGAATCGCTATCAGGTTGAGAGGCTTCAAAATTATTTATTTTCCAAGTATATATGACATATAGGTATCTCTCCTTCTGTTTTTTATTTTCAATTTTCCGAGCATGAAATATGGCTCTACTTAAATTGGAATTAGATTGTTCTATAAGTCCTAAAGATGTATAATTTCTACCATATATTGCATACAATTTTGCTATTACTCTGGGATTTGTATTTTTATCCATTTTATTTTCCGCTCTTTCCAGATAAAGTAAACTTTCTTTATAGCTGTGTAGGTTCCATAAAAGGCTTCCGAGATTGATATAGGCGTTGACCAGATTTTCAGTAGCATCTTGTTTTTCATAATCTTTGATAGCTTTTTTATTGAGATTGATACTTTCTTTAATTTTGCCTTCAATTCTCAGTTTTTCTGTTAAGCTGTCTAGTTCGTCAATGCTTTGTGCATTAAAAGGTATGATAAGGAATAAAAATAAAATGTAGAATATTTTTTTCATACAGTTATATGGATTTCGCAATGCAAAAATAAATTTTCTGATAGATTTATCCATTTTTAAGGTTAATAAAATACTATTATTTATTTATTCTTAAAATAAATTATCTTTTTTGAAGAATATTTAAAGATGAAATTTATAATTAGCTCTAAAAAATGGTTAGAATGGAAAGCACTTTTACCTTAGTAAAAGTGCAATTGTATAATTAGAGTATTATTTTCAAAAATAGAGTAAATTATTTTTGCAGGATAAATTTAGCGAGCGGAGCCATTCGTCCTTTGTTAAGAGATAAGGTATCTCCTTTAAGAGAGTAGTTGTCAGCATGTAGAATGGCATCTGTAAATGATTTTTCTGTTTCCAGGTCATCACAGGCGATCATAGTGGACATCCCCTGATTGAATTTAATACGATTGATATCCTTTGAAATTTCAAATGTGCCTCCAATTCCATTACAACCTCCATTTCCTGAATATCTCATATCTGTCATATTGAGGGAAAAATAGGGAGTCTTATTTTTGGATGTTATAGCATTTCCTCTGAGTTCGATTAATTTCCAGGTTTTTCCTGTAATATCATTAGAGTTTTGTTGTGGGATGTTATTACTCTTGCATGAAGTCACAAGAAAACCGATAACAAATAAGATGATGT
>NZ_JALAHD010000095.1 GCF_022712095.1 Chryseobacterium sp.
GATTATTATTTGTCCATATAGATCAAGTTGGGATATATAAAATCAGAAAAACCATGTGATCAAATTAAAGTTGGATTGTTTAACAAATTAAAACAGCGCACAAGTTGGGATGGGAAACCATCTAAATTATGGGTATATGTTGATGAAAAATAAATTTAAATTTTAAAAACTTATGAAAAAATTTTTATTCACGGCGACAATGCTGGTTTGCTTTTCAGTAATTACGAAAGCTCAACAGAGAGGAGTTGGTATTAATACCACGTCGCCAGCAGCTACTTTGGATATTGCAGCCAATACTTCTGATAATACCATGCCAGATGCTGTATTAGTTCCTAGAATGACTGCCGCGCAGTTAATAGCAAAAGATAATACTTCTGGTACTTACAGTACTAACCAGAATGGAGCGATTGTTTTCATTACCTCAGGTACAGGTAATACAACTAGAACGGCAAAAATTACTGGTGCAGGTTTCTATTATTTTGATAGCTCAGTACCTGAGTGGAAATCGGTTGGAGGGACATCAGCTATTCAGCCTAGTAATGAGACACTAGAACAAACTTCTAGTTATACAGCTCAAGCTACAGATGATATCATATTATTGAATGTTAATACACCAGGAGCTACTTTAACATTACCTACAAGTGGAGTCTCTATAGGTAAAAAATATTATGTAAGTAATAAAGGGAATAATAGTGTAGATATTTCTCCACTACCAAGAGAAGGAGCTAACCAAAATATTCCTGCTCAGCAAGGTGCTATTCTTATGTATGTAGGAGGTACAGGAGCTGGTTCTTGGTCTGTAATCAGTGGATACTAATAAATCATGTTTAATTTTAAGATACAAATAATGAGCAATTATAAATTTGTTTTTATCCTATTACTTTCAGCAGTAGGATTATCCCAGGCCCAAGTAAGAATTGTAAATTCAATTAACAATTCTGTTGCCACAAATAGTTCAGCATTTATTGATGCATCATCTAACTCTACAACAAATGCTACAACCAATATCGGAAAAGGGTTGATATTCCCTAGAACGGATTTGACAACCTTTACATCATTTAGTGGTACTCCTACAGGGATTGCTACTTCATATCCTAATCGTTTCGATGGAATGGTTGTATACAATACAGCTACAAGTGGTGTAGCAGGTGTTGGTGCTACCCAAGGAACTTTAACAGCGGGGTATTGGTATTATGACAATAAATCTACAACGGTTACAGGAGGAACGTGGAAACCGGTTGCTGCTGCAAGTTCAAGTGCAGTAAACATCCTTACAACGGAAACTACTACTAATACATTAATAAATAGCGCACAAGTATATGCTATTAAAGGAACATTTACAGCAAGTGGAAATTCTACTGCAGTAAATATTCCGGCCCCTGCAGGGATGACGGGGCTTTATGGAATTACAATTTACAAATCAGGAAGCAACACTGTATATTCTAGAGATTTATACTCTTATACTATTGCTACTACAGCTGGAAATGCAATTACAGGTTCACCTACCGTATCTGTAGTTTATCCGGCAGGAACTTATGATTATGTATTGGAATACCTCAAGTAATTAGGAAGACTTACTTATCTTTAAAATTATTATAAATGGAAACCGCTGAGATCTTTCTCAGTGGTTTTTTATTGATAGAAGAATTATCCTTAAATTATTTTAACTGGTTGGTAATTAGGATGTTTTGCTTTTTCTAATTTGTAAATTATGTCTTAATTAGTTAATTAAATTAACTTTTAATACTTTATTTTAACGTTTTTTAACAGTGCTATCTAAAACCCCTGTTTACAGTAGTTTATAATGTTTTTTAACATTTTATTTTGATTTAATTAACAGTTATTAACTAACTGAGTGTTGACTTTCCAAGATTCATGATAAATTTGCTCCGTCAAACAATAAAATTCAAAATGATGAAAAGATTCATTCTCGTAATCATAATGATGATTTCAACCTTTGGTGTTTATTCGTTTTCGAATAATACCATAAATGCGAAAAAAACAAGTTATGCATCGTTCTACCACGATAAGTTTAATGGTAGAAAAACAGCAAGCGGAGAAATTTTTGATAATTCTAAATTTACCGCAGCTAACAGAACGCTTCCATTTGGTACTAATGTGAAAATTACCAATTTGAGGAATGGAAAAGAAGTAATAGTAAGGATTAATGACAGAGGGCCTTTCCATTCATCAAGAGTTTTAGATCTTTCTAAAGCAGCGTTCAGTGAAATCGGAAATACCGATCATGGTACAATCCCGGTTTCATATGAAATTGTCGACTAAAATTTATGATTTAAAAAGAAAGCCAACTGTATTAAGTTGGCTTTCTTATTTTATAAGTTTATTTCCACCAAGGCGGGACAATGATCAGAATGAACGGCTTCTTTTAGAATAGCAGCTCTTGAAAGTTTGTCTTTTAGAGAATAAGACGTGAAATTATAGTCTAGTCTCCATCCTTTATTTTTAGCCCTTGAATTTTGCCTGTAACTCCACCATGTATAATTATCGGGCTCATTATTGAAAAACCTGAAGCTGTCTATCAATTCACATTCTTCAATAAAATCAGTCATCCATTCCCTTTCCATGGGAAGAAAACCTGAAACATTTTTTAACCGTACAGGATCGTGTATATCGATTGCTTCATGGCAGATGTTGAAATCTCCTGAAATAATCAGATTGGGAATGTCTTTCTTTAAATTTTTGATGTAATTTAAAAAATCATGGCAGAACTCCATTTTAAACTCCAGCCTTTCAATATTGGAAGCAGAGGGAACATATACAGAAATAGCTGAGTAACCCTCGAAATCAGCCCGGATAATTCTGCCCTCGCTATCATAGCTCTCAATGCCACATCCATATTCAATATGCAGAGGTTTTTCCTTAGACGCAATACCTACACCACTGTAGCCCTTCCGTATTGCAGAGTGCCAATAACTGTGATAGCCTAGTTTTTCAAGACTTTCTATATCTATCTGGTCATTTCCTGCTTTACTTTCCTGTATACATATAATATCCGGATCAGCATGTTTCAACCATCCTAAGAAATCTTTTGTAAAAGCAGCTCTGATTCCATTTACATTATAAGTAATAAGTTTCATAAATATATTTTAGGCAAACTTAGAAAAATAAAAATCAGTTTTGAAATTTTCAAAACTGATATGCTTTATAGAATTTAATCTAAAAAGGTTAATGGTTTTCTTAGTTAGAGAAAACTACTTTACCATCCTTAGTTAATTCTACTTGTTCGCCTTTTCCTCTTAATTCATAATGATCATTTTTATACCAAATCCCTGAAGCAGGTCTTTGATCTTTTAAATCAATAGTTTCTCCTTCAAATACAACAGTAGCTGTATTTTTAGTGTTGTTGAAACTCATTTCAAGAGTTTTTCCGCTTTTGTCTTTAGCTGTACTTTTTACGATTTCATCAGTACCCGCAGCAGCGGACGGTTTTTCAGTAGGAGCTGTAGCTGTATCTACTGCTGTTGCAGTATCAGGTGCACTTACTGTTTCAGTGTGTTTTTCTTTTGCACAAGAAGTTAGGAATAAAGCTGTAAGAGCAGCCATAACAAAAATATTCTTTTTCATAATAGGATTTTTATGTGGATTATATTTCACAAAAAATATGCCATTATTTTCACGAATAAGCGGAAAAATTCAATTTTTCCACCTAAACCGTAAAATTAAATAAACTATAAAAAAACTATTTGGGTTTTAAAATGCTTATAGGTATTATACATTCTTCAAGAGAAATACCCCCATGCTGATAGGTTTCCTTATAATAATTCACAAAATGATTATAATTTTTAGGATAAGCAAGGAAAATATTATTCTTGGCGAAGATATATTTAGAGCTTAAATTTCCTTTAGGTAAAAATAATTTCTCAGGATTAGTAATAGCCCATACGTCACTGTCGTCGTAGGTTAAACTTTTCCCTGTTTTATAGCGTATGTTGGTAGAAGTTTCTCGGTCTCCTACTACTTTACTCGGTTTCTTTACATATACAGTTCCGTGATCGGTAGTAATAACCAATTTATAACCACTTTCAGCAGCTATTTTGATAATCTTTATTAAAGAAGAGTTTTCAAACCAGTTAAGTGTGAGAGATCTGAAAGTTTTATCATCTCTAATCAGCTGATCAACAATATGATTATCCGTTTTTGCATGAGAAAGGATATCGATAAAGTTATAAACAATAACTAGTAAATCATTGTTTTTATGCTGGTTGAAATCATCATAAATTTTTTTTTCAAAATCGGCATTCAAGACTTTTAAGTACTTCATGGATTTGGAACCTAAACCAATTCTTTTCATTTGATCCTCTAAAAAGTCACGTTCAAACTCATTCTTATTCCCTTCTTCATTATCATTGAACCATTTATCAGGAAAACGTTTTTCAATTTCAGAAGGCATTAGCCCTGCAAAAAATGAATTTCTTGCATATTGGGTAGCTGTGGGTAGAATACTGTAATAATAATCTTCAGAAACTTTATTATAATATTTGGTAAATAAAGGTTCTATTACTTTCCACTGGTCATAACGAAGATTATCTACCATTAAGAGAAGAACTTTTTCCTTTTCTACTTCCGGCTTTACCTTTTCTTTAAATAAGGTATGGCTCATCATAGGTTTATCACTGCCGTTCAGCCAGTCTTCATAGTTGTTTTCAATGAACTTGGCAAATTGAATATTGGCTTCTTCTTTCTGAGACTGCAAAAGGTCCGCAAACTCATTATCTGTAACCTTATCAAATTTGATTTCCCAGTTGAGTATTTTTTTATAATATTCAGCCCAATCCTGATACGTTCTTAAATAAGAAAGCTCCATCGATAAATTTCTAAACTCCTGCTGATATTGTAAAATTGTTTTTTGTTCAACCAAATTATCCTGTTGCAGATTTTTTTTTAATGATAATAATATCTGATTTGGATTAACCGGCTTTAAAATATAATCTGCGATTTGGGAACCGATAGCTTCCTCCATGATATGTTCCTCTTCACTTTTGGTAACCATGACTATTTTTAAAGAATTATCCTTTTCCTTAATCATCGGAATGGCTTCTAGGCCTGAAATCCCAGGCATGTTTTCATCGATTAAAGTAAGAGCGAATTTTTCAGAATCAATCAACTCTAATGCCTCATTGACATTATTAACCGGAGTTACCTGATACCCTTTCTTCTCTAAAAATACAA
>NZ_JALAHD010000096.1 GCF_022712095.1 Chryseobacterium sp.
AAGTCGGTTCAAAAATAACAGAAATCAGTAATTTAGAATTAATAAAAATAATATTATTTCTTCATTGTTTTCAATAAAGAATAAGCCATGTAGGATATATAACCGAATAAAATGCTGGCATATATTATGTTAAATATCGTATTGAATTTATCATCTTCCATAGGGAAGAACAGATTGTAAATAATGAAGCCAGCAATCAATATGGCGAAGATGATAAGTTGTTTTTTCATACTAGAAATTTAGAGAATAAGTTCTTCTTCTTTTATGGTTGACCGGTCCGTAATCCTGCCAGAGTAATTGAATGCTTTTGTTTTCTTCCAGTTCCGGATTCGTTTCCAGGTATTTAACTCCTTTTTTCTTGAAAATATCAAATATTTCCTTGAAGATGATAGAGGTAATTCCTCTTCTCTGATAATCGGGATGAATACCGATCAGATAGAAATTAGCCCTGTCGTTTTTTCTTCCGGCTTTAAAAAAATGCCACCATCCGAAAGGAAGTAATTTACCTTTGGATTTTTGTAGAGCCTTGGAGTAAGAAGGCATTGTGATAGCAAATGAAACCAGATTGTTGTCAGCATCTACAATACAAACGATATAATCTTTGTCAATAAGTTTGAAGTATTTTTCTTTGTATGTTTTGCGCTGCTCGTCCGAAATAGGGGTATAGGTGGAAAGATGCTTATATGTTTCATCAAGAAGATCAAACATCGGATCCACATAATCAAGGATTTCTTCTTTGTTTTTAAATCTTAGAACTCTGAGCTGATATTTTTGTGAGATCAGTTCATTGAACTTAAGTATTTTTTCCGGTAAAGAATCCGGAAACATAATTTCAAATTCTACCCATTCTTTTTCTTTGGTTAATCCAAGTTTTTCAAGATGTTTAGGATAATACGGATGATTGTAAATTCCAATCATGGTTGCGAGTTTATCAAACCCCAAGGTCAGCATTCCTGCTTTATCGAGATTGGTAAAGCCCATCGGCCCTTCAATAGTGTGAATGTTATGTTCTTTCGCATAATCTATAGCTGTTTGTATCAATGCCTGAGAAACTTCATGGTCGTCAATAAAATCAATCCATCCGAAGCGGACTTTTTTTATTCCAAGTTCTTTTTCTTCTTTATGATTGATCATCACTGCTATTCTTCCAACAGTCTTATTATCTTTTACAGCGAGAAACTGTTTGGCTTCAGAATATTGGAGCGCCGGATTTTCGACAGAATTCCAGATGTTTATTTCATCATTGATGAATGACGGAACAAAGTATGGATTGTTTTGATACAAATCCATAGGGAATTTCACAAATTGTTTTAATTCGTTTTGAGATTTAACTTCAAGAATTGAAACTTTAGACATATTTTTTGAAGGGTAATTTGACGGCAAAGATAATTAATAAAATGCAATACTTTGGCACAGTTTTTATATCTTGTAGAGTAAAAATATTTACAAAATCTAATAAAAAATGACGGGCTATTACATTATAATTGGGATTTCTATGCTTGTAAGTTGGTGGGTCTCTTCGAGATTAAAGTCCAAATTTGAGTACTATTCCAATGTTCATCTGAGAAATGGTCTTTCTGGAAAGGAAGTGGCGGAAAAAATGTTGAGAGATAATGGAATTCATGATGTTCAGGTAACTTCGGTTCCGGGAAATTTAACAGATCATTACAATCCTGCTGATAAGACAGTGAATCTTTCAGAAGGTGTTTATATGCAGAGGAATGCAGCAGCGGCGGCAGTGGCAGCCCATGAATGTGGGCATGCAGTACAACATGCTGTAGGATATTCCATGCTTCAATTACGTTCAAAATTGGTTCCTATAGTGAATATCAGTTCTAATCTTATGCAGTTTGTGATTCTTGCAGGATTAGGGGTGATGGCTGCTACGAGGACTATTGATAATCCTAATGGTAATACTTTGGTACTTGCCATTGGTGTCATTATGTTTGCTTTTACCACTCTTTTTGCTTTTGTCACTCTTCCTGTGGAATATGATGCGAGTAACAGGGCAATGAAATGGTTAAAGGATACAGGAACAGTAACTTCCGAAGAATATGTGGGAGTTAAGGATAGCCTTAAATGGGCTGCACGTACTTATGTAGTGGCTGCTATTGGTTCTTTAGCTCAGCTTTTATATTGGGCTTCTTTATTAATGGGAGGAAGGAGAGATTAATTTTTAATCTTTAAACTCGAACGATATATTCTGCATTTCGGACAACTTGTCCGAAATGTTTTCTTTTAGAGAAGTTTTTAAAGATGCGGTAAGAATACAGTTTTCATTGGCATCAAAATTCAATACTTTAGCATCTACTTTGGAAAGTAGAGTGAAAATAGTATTTTGCTGGCTGAAATTGAACTGGATTTCTATTTCGGATTCTAATTCCTTTGTAATGATATGGGCTTCTTCCAGGGTAAGCTTTGCGGATTCCTTATAGGTTTTCACCAAACCGGAAACTCCTAATTTGGTTCCTCCGTAATAACGAACCACAATGACCAATACGTTAGTGATCTCATGTGCTAAAAGTTGATTGTAAATAGGTAGCCCTGCACTTCCCGAAGGTTCTCCGTCATCATTAGCACGATAATTTTCCCCGCTTAATCCTATTCTGAAAGCATAACAGTGATGAGTAGCTTTCGGATGTTCTGATCTTATTTTTTCCAGAGATTCCTTGAGTTCCTTTTCATTATTCACAGGATAAGCGAATCCTATAAACTTACTTCCTTTTTCTTTTATCAGAGTGTTTTCAACGGGTTTTTGTATGGTCTTATATTCAAACTGCATCTATCTTCCCAATATGTTTTTATGAAATTCTATACGGTTATCACGGTAATCTCTTACTTCGGATGCTAAGCTGTGAAATTCGGGCTTTCTTGTTCCGTTAATCAGTTTTAAATGATCGTTTTTAATAATTACCGCTTCATCCCATAGCCCGATGTTGATGAATTGCTGTAGGGTGAAGCTTCCTCCTTCAATGATGATAGACTGTATCTGTTCTTTGTATAATACCTCCATTAAATCTGATAAGAAATTAATCCTGTCGATTTTGATATAGTGGATATGTCCTTTTACTTCTTCTTTAAGGGTGTTGAGGACGATGGTGCGTGCTTCGTCATTATAGATACTCGTATTTTTTCCTACTTTAAGGTCAAAGTCGATTAATACTCTTATAGGGTTCCTTCCTATGAGATTTCTGACGGTAAGGCTGGGATTATCTGTAAGGGCGGTTTGTGTTCCTACTAAAATAGCATGTTCATCAGCTCTCAGCTTATGTACATACTGGTTGACTAAATCATTGGAAATAGCAGTAGGTTTAAAATCCTTATCAAAAAATCCGTCTCCTGATTCAGCCCATTTCAGGATGATGTAAGGTCTCTTTTTCTCATGGTAGGTAAAGAATCTTTTATTAAGCTGGATGCACTCTTCTTCTAAAATGCCGGAAATGACTTCTATACCTGCATCCTGAATAATTTTTTTTCCTTTGCCGTTTACTTTATCATGGGAATCCATAGCCCCGATCACTACTTTTTTAAACCCCAGTTCTTTTATTTTTAAAGCGCAGGGAGGTGTTTTTCCATAATGTGCGCAGGGTTCCAGAGAAACGTAAATAGTAGATTCCGGAATAAGCTCTGGATTTTTTACAGAATTGATAGCATTAATTTCTGCATGGTTTTCGCCGGCTTTATGATGGTATCCTTCACCGATAATGATGTCGTTATGAACGATAACACTTCCTACCAAAGGGTTAGGGTAGGTATCTCCCAATGCTTTTTCAGCAAGTTCAATACATCTTTTTATATATAGCTCGTCTTTCATATTATGAAAAAAGCGAAGACAAATTGCTTTGCTCCGCCTTTTTAAGTTTTACATTTTTCTATTCTCCGGCAATAATGCTGTGAAGGTTTTGTTTCAGACTCTCCAGATGTGCTTTCTTGTCATCAATAGTATTATAAGTGTCTCTTAAAAGAGGGTTTTCTCTTGACGGATTGTTAAAGAAAGAAAGGTTGGTTTCAAGTTTTACAATTTCACCCTCAAGGTCTGAAATCTGATTCTTGATTTTTCTTGCTTTATCTGTTAATTGATTTTCAGATAAGCCTTCTTCTTTGAGCTCAAGTTCATTGATTTTATTAAGTCTTAATTTTTCTCTTAATGTTTTATTAAACTCGGAGTTGATTGATATTTTATCTCTTGGAACTTTTCCTATATTGTTCCAGGCTGTTTTGATCTGTTCTATTTTTTCAATGCTTCCTTCTTCATCGGAAACATTTTTCAATTCATCAAGAAGTTCTTTTTTATGCTTGTAATTTTCTTTCCAGTTATCGGTAGAAACATTACTCTTCTCTCTGTAATTATTGAAGAAAGTGTTGCAGGCTTCACGGAATTCATCCCAGATTTTATTGGTCATGCTTTTGGGAACATGGCCTACTTTTTTCCAGTCTTCCTGTAGTTTTTTGAAGAGAGGAACAGTGATTTCCCAATCTTCGGAAAGCATATTGTCTTTTGCAGTCTGGATCAGCTTCAGCTTTTCTTCCAGATTGGTTTGCTGGGAGCCTTTCAGTGATTTATAATAGCTGTTTTTAGTAGTGTTGAAACTCCTTAGCGTAATTTTAAAGTCATTCCAGTTCTGATTGGATAATTTTCTAGGAACACTTCCCGTTTTTAAGAATTCGGAGCGGAGATCTTCTACTTTTCTTATGGCATTCTGCCAATAGTTGTGGTTTGGATTTTCACCAGGTTCAGAAAGCTTCTTGATTTCAGCAATAATTTTGTTTTTCTTTTCAAGATTAGCATTTTGCTCTGCTTCTATGGATGCTGAAAGTTCAGATTTTCTTTCATGAATTTTATTGGAAATTTCCTTGAATTCTTCCCATGTTTTTTCACGGAATTCTTCTGCTACAGGTTCTGCTTCTTCTTTCCAAAGTTTATGAAGATACTGTAATTCATTTAATGCTTTCTGGATTACAGGTTCGTTTTCAAGTTCTTTGGCACGGGCAATAATATGCTGCCTTTTTTCAAGGTTGTGACTGTATTCCTGTTCTAAAAATTCTTTATTTAAATCCAGCATTTGGTAAAACTGGTTTAAATGATGGAAATAATTATTATTAAGGATTCTAAATTCCGATTTGGCAACCTGTCCAGCATTGGACCAGTCTTCTTTTATTTCTCTGATGGATTTAAAAAGATTGGTTCCTGGTTCAGAATTGGTATAAAGATTTTTAAGTCTTTCAATAATATTCTGACGATGTTCCAGGTTTTTCTTCTGCTCTTCTTCCTGACCTTTCTGGAAAGTATCGTATTTTTCTTTAAAAATATTGATTAGAGCAGAGAATCTGGATTGTA
This sequence comes from Chryseobacterium sp., assembly GCF_022712095.1. Classification (GTDB taxonomy): domain Bacteria; phylum Bacteroidota; class Bacteroidia; order Flavobacteriales; family Weeksellaceae; genus Chryseobacterium. Next base: position 5,339 of record NZ_JALAHD010000096.1, read on the forward strand.
GAGGATGTTCATAACTGAAATTTTCAGGGGCATTACCTGCGTCTACATATTCGTGCTTTTTATCTTCCACTTCATCATGAATATGATGATTTGCTTTTTCTTTTAACTGATTGAATTTTTTGGAATTTTCACCGGCATCCGGAGAGTTGATGATTTTTTCCATTTCCTTTAAAGCGTCAGTCAAAGAGATATCATTGTCCAGATGATCCTCTTCTGAGCTTTCCGAATCATCATTCTGGGCACCTTCATTACTGGAAACAGTCTTGTCTGTCTCTTCCTGAGATACTTCTGTAGAAACTTTATTTTCTTCGTTTTCAGAAAGGTTATTTTCTGTAGTCATAGCAAATCTTTTATGAGTGGCGTAAATATCTAAATAATGACTAAAAAGCCAATTAATGCACTAATTTATGTTATTTTTTTTGATTATTCCAAATTTCCCAGGCTTTTTCTGCTTGTTGCTCGAGCATATAATAGCCATTTACAGTCTTTGCTCCTTTTTCTGCAGCATTAAGAATGAACTGGGTGTAATTGGGATTGTAAATCAGATCAATAACTAAATGTTCATTGGAAATACCATCAAAAGGGAACTGAAGACAATCTTTTACATTGGGAAATGTTCCCACTGGAGTACACTGGATGATAATTTTATGCGCTTTGACTGTTTCTGTAGTAAGATTTTCAAAATTAATATCCGATTTTCTGGAAATAGTCTTGGATGGAATATTATTCTTATCCAGGGCATATTTTACCGCTTTGGCAGCCCCTCCATCACCTAAGATTAGAGCGGTTTCCTGATGAGGCTTTTTATGAAGCAATAATGTTTTTTCAAATCCGAAAGCATCGGTATTGTATCCTGTTTTCTTTCCATTTTCAATAAGAACACAGTTTACAGCACCTATTTTTTCAGCTTCATCACTTAGCTCATCCAGGTAATCAATTATCTTTTCCTTATAGGGAATGGTTACATTAAAACCCATCAGATCAGGAGTAGAGAATAGATTTTCAACTTCTTCAATTTCCTGAAGATCAAAAATATCATAGGAAAAAGAATTCAGCATTAACCGTTGAAATTTATCCTCAAAGAATTTTTTAGAAAACGAATAGGAAATATTGCGTCCGATCAGCCCTAATTTTTTATTGGAATCCATACATCAAAAATAAAAAAAAGACCGGATAAACCGGTCTTCAATTTGAAAATATTTTTGGGTTATTCTACTATGAATTTTGTGGATGTCTCATCGGTTTTCAGAATGTAAATCCCCCTTTGAAGTCCTTTCAGGTTAATCCTGTTGGAATTTTTGAAAGGTTTCGTGATGATATCAATCAGTTTTCCGGAAAGATCATAAATCTCCGCTCTGGAAATTTTACTTAAGTTTTCCCCTTTTACGAAAAGTTCATTATTTCTTACCGGATTAGGATATATGGAAAAAGCAGATTTGTCTTTGGCCGATTCTGCGATTCCAAGCACTCCGTTACAAGACCAGCTTAGGTCATCCATTGCCACTCTGTTACTTGAAGATGGATTAATGATCTTAATGGTGTAATTTCCTGTCACATTAATGTTGTTGATGGTAGTGGTTGTTACCGTAGCACTGTATGGAATAGTTCCTACTATATTACCATTGATTTCAACATTCAGGTTTCCTGCAGTTCCTGTATATTTCAATTGGGTGGTTAATGTAAGACTCTGTATTCCTCCTGAAATACTGGTACTTGACAATTCTCCATTTCTGATGGTAATCGCTCGGTTATTGATAGTTTCATCAGTTCTTGCAGAGGTTGCTGTCCATGTAATACTATTATTGGTCCATGTTCTTGTCGTATAATTATTCGCATTAGCAGGCATAGTCTCAAAGTTTTCGCTACCACAGCTTCCTCCTGCTGGTTCATTCAATGTGGTTTCAGTTACGATATTACTTTGAGGTGATAAGTTTCCTGAAGCATCTTTCGCAATGACATAGAAGTCATAGGTAGTAGAAGGTGTTAAACCTGTCACTGTTGCAGTTGTTGTTGCAACAGTAGCTTTTAATGTTCCGTTGGCATATACATCGTATGCTGCCACACCTACGTTATCTGTTGCAGCTGTCCAGCTTAGGGAAACTGAATTATAAGTTGTTCCGGTGGTAATCAGATTGGTCGCAGCTGTCGGAGCCTGGGTATCAAGTGTAATATTACCCCAAACTTCATCTACGAATAACGGATTATCGATATAAGGGTTTCTGTTCCCCTGGTAAACAAAGGATGCATTATTTCTTGCAATTTCTTCCGCAGATACCGGATCGAGTGCATTCCATGCCAATAACTGATTCAGTTCCCACGTCTGTAATCCCGGATATGCAGTAATTCCTAACATATTTCCGGTTCCGTTGGTACTGGTGAAATCGGTTAATTGAGTTTCATATCTTGTTACAAAATAGAAAATCATTCTGGCAATGTCCCCTTTGAAATTGTCAATCGGCTCGAAAACTGTTCCGGCATATCCTGTAGAAGCAGAATTGCCCAGCCTTGAACCGTTTAAAGAAGTGAAGGTTGCTGTTCCTACTACTCCAAAAGGATAGTTACTTCTCTGTCCGTTTACCTGATAGTCGGTAGCACGGATAAAATGGATGTCAGACTTCATGGGAAGAGCTTCACCGAAAAGACTTTGCGGAACGATATGCTCTCTGTTATAACATGTTCCTTCGGGACCGTTAACACTTCCGCACTGATTTACGGAAAACGTATAGTTGTAAGGATCTGTTCCTGTAGGATTTTCCGAATAGATGTCAAGTACTGTCCCGTCGTTTTCATAGAAATTATCAACATCGGTAGTTTGATAGGCTGTCCATAGATCGGCATAAGTATGCTGAACGTGTCCGTTGGTGATGATCTGATTGAGTTTGGACTTTAAAGCGGCTCCGTTTAAGCCTGCTGTACCGTCGTAATATCCTGCTGGAAGTTGACCTGTCTGGGCATATGCATGAATGAATGCAACGCCCGCTAATAAAGAAAATAGAATTCGTTTCATGATTAAAATTTGGACGGTAAAAGTACAAAAATAAGGAGGGGAACTATATTAATTTTTGATAATATACTCCTTGCTTATTTTGGAAAAGAACCATGAAATAGCGAATCCGAAAACGGATGCAGTAAGGGCTACAATAAGGTAGTTTTTACCTACAATTTTTACAGGGAATGGCAGTAATTCGTTAGCTTTGAAAAATTCCGTATGTAATTGGAATTCACATAGAACTGTTCCTAAAATCAAACCGGTAATAATTCCGGAGATCACAATAAGAATTCCCGTATAGAAATATGTTTTTCGTAAATGGCTTAAAGGAAAACCTAATGAGATCAAAGATTTTGCTTGTTCTTTTTTATCAAGCTGCAGAATGATAATAGCTCCGGCAAGATTAAAAGTAGTAATAAAAATGACTAAAGCGAAGATGAGATAAATGAATAATTTCTCTGTATTGATCATCTTCCAGAAAGCAGCATTCTCTTCTTCTTTGGTTTTTACTTCTATGTTTTTTCCAAGAGCGGACAAGAGTTTTGCCTTTACTGAATTGGTGTTTTCGGGATTTTTAAGCTTGATGACAATAGTATAAGCTGAATTTTTAGGTAAACTGAGTAATTCTTCCGTCAGTTCAATAGGAGCGATGATATAACTGTCCAGTTGATCATTTCCGGGGAATACTCCGGTTACCAGAATATCTTTTTTGTTATAAATATCTTCTTCTTTATTAATGATCCCGGTTCCGGGCTTCGGCATGAATACAGTCGCGTAATCGCGGGAAGAAGCTACCGGAATAGATAATCTGGTATCCAGGGAATTTTCCATCAATACTTCATTGGAATACTGAAAACTTGGATAGGTCCCGTAAAAAATATTTTTGTCTATTGGATTTACCTTTGTATAAGCGGAATCTACTCCCCTTAAATAGGCAATATCTCCTTTTCCGTTATAACTGATATAAATTTTTTCTTCAATAACACGGGAAAAGCTGCTGATCTCAGTATTGTTTTTCAATACATTTTCAACCTTGCCTAATTCCTTTAAGGTTTTACCTGAAGTACTTTTAATTGTTAAATCAGCATGAAGATTGGATATCAGGTCTTTATTGAGGTCTTCTAGTCCTGAGAAAACAGAAATGATTACAAACATTGCAGCTACGGCTACCGTCATAGCCCCTACAGCCAACCAAGTGATGAAAGTAACGGCAGTACTTCCCTTTTTGGCTAAAAGGTATCTCGATGCGATATAAAATGCAATGTTTCTCAACTTCTACAATACTGGATTATCACCTTCTCCTCTCAATTCTCTTTCCAGTTTTTCCACATCATCAAGGGAAGTGTCCAGATAAAAGTTAAGTTGAGGAATAACACGTACCTGCTTAGCCATTTTCTGACCGATAAAGTTTCTGTACTGTGCTTTATTTTCTTCTATTTCCTTCATAATGGATTTTCGGAATTCCTGAGGAAATATGCTTAAATAGATTTTAGCAATACCCAGATCAGCGGTTACTTTTACATCCGAAACCGTTACCAGAAAATTCTGCAGACTATCTGCCGCCTGTTTGCGGAACAGCTCTGCGAAATCCTCCTGTATGATCTGTGCTACTTTTCTTTGTCTGTTACTTTCCATAAGTGGTGCAAATTTAGTATTTTTGTTTGAATTGCTGATTTGAAAATTGGATTACTGTATCAAATTTACAGTTAAATTTATATAAATTATCTATGAAATTAGAACATATTGGTATAGCAGTAAAATCTTTAGGAATTTCTGACGAACTTTTTGAAAAACTATTGGGAAAGTCATCTTATAAAAAAGAAAGTGTAGAGAGGGAAGGAGTGATTACTTCTTTTTATGCCGCCGGAGAAAGTAAAATTGAATTGCTGGAAGCCAGTAAAGAAGAGAGTCCCATCTCTAAATTTATAGAAAAAAAAGGGGAAGGAATCCATCATCTTGCCTTTGGAGTGGAAAATATTTTAGCAGAGATCGAAAGATTAAAAAAAGAAGGGTTTCAGTTTATCTCCGAAGAGCCGAAAGAAGGTGCTGATAACAAATTAGTTGTCTTTCTTCATCCTAAATCCACCAACGGAGTTCTGGTAGAACTTTGTCAAGAAAAGCAATAAAAAATTTTGTAGTGAAAGAATTTTTACTATTTTTGCAAGCACAAAATTCAACCAAGTTTTGAGGTCCTATAGCTCAGTTGGTTAGAGCACCTGACTCATAATCAGGTGGTCCCTGGTTCGAGCCCAGGTGGGACCACAATAAATCAAGCACTTACAAAAATGTAGGTGCTTTTTTTGTATTTATTCTCTATTTCAGGGTATTGTAATATTGTCTTGATTGTAGCACTTCAATTTGCTGTGAGGACTCCAAAGAAATTCTTATTACAGCTTATGGATTTTTAGGTTTTACAAAAGTCTTTTTCAGTGATGAAAATCTATTCGAAGATAACTTCATAAAAAAATAAAGTATCCTAGCATTCTGAAGTTGAAATTAAAGTTTCTTCTCAACAAGGAGATTCATTTTACATAATAAAAAAGTTTTAAAAAATACAGATTCCCATAATGGTGATTAAAAAGTAATTCGTAAACTTGTTCCTATGGTAATCACAAAATTAACTATTAACAATTCAAATTTAACATTATGAAAAAGTTATTATTAATTGCTGCTATTGGTGTAGTAGGTGTAGCAAGCGGCAAAGGATATGTGGAAAAAGAAGTAGATTCTAAAGCAAAAGAAGTTACAGTTACTAAAAACACTAAAAAGGTTAAGAAAATAGCGAAAGTTAAGCAAGTACAATGTGGAGTTTTTCAGGCAAGCTGTACGTCTGCATATACATGCCAGGATTGGACTAGTGATCAATGGATTCACTGGATGGAACAGATTCAAGAAAATTATTGTCAGCTATAGCTGTGTATATTATAAC
>NZ_JALAHD010000097.1 GCF_022712095.1 Chryseobacterium sp.
TGATTACGTTGTCCCAAGGTCTGAAACATCTGTGAGATCTGATAATCAACCGTTTCGGCATTGGAAGACATCAGAATATCAATGATAGGGTTTACCCATCCTATTTTTCCTGCTTTCTGAAGTTTTTTAAAAGAATAGCTTCTCGACTCAAGACCGGTTCCAATAGAAATGATGATCATATCATTCGCTATGGGATAATTGGCTTTCTGATGGTTTTTAAAAACTTCGGCAAAAGGGATTTTTCGGGCTTCCGCATAGGCACATAAAGTCGGATTATTGGCAAACATTCCTCCGTCAATCAGGCTGAAAGTCTGGCCGTATTTAGATTTGATCTGTACGGGACTGAAATAGGTGGGAGCTGCTGAGGTGGCTCTGCAAATATCCTTTACATAAAAATTATCGGTACTGAGATGAGCTTCCCAGGAGTTAAAAAGTTTAGCTCTTCTGTTTTCTATATCATAGCTGGTAATTAAACAGGGTTTTATCAGTTCTTTTAATTCTAAATTTCCAAAAAAATCATTCAGGTTTTTTTCAAGGGCTTCCTGGGAGATCTTTTCATTTACCAATCCGAATGGATTGATCAGCTTTTCCCAAAAAGAGACCTGAAATATATCACCGCCTTTTTCAGCGTACAGTTCCAGTCCTTTTTGAATGGAATATTTTGCTTTCCGGTGTTCATCAGGGCATAAGATAATCGATGCTATTAAAGCGCCCGTACTGCTTCCGGCTACCAGATCAAAATAATCCCCGAGTTTGGCGCCCGGCTTATCATGATGCTGTAATTGCTCCTCTATGTAACGTAGAATAATACAGGTAATAATGCCCCTTATTCCGCCACCGTCTAAAGAAAGAATGGTTGTCTTTTTCATGTAATGTTATTTGCTTTTTTATAAGAAATTAAATAGTTTTTATGACCGGATAATCTTTTTCAATCAGGAAATAACAGTTTTTCTTACAGGGATTTCTTCATTTGTTTTTGGTGTTTTCTTCTGAAGCAAAGGTAGGCGTGGGAAGCGACAGAACTTGTCGTGTTATAAATTAATTGTGAAAAAATAATTACAAAATCACATACCCCTCTCTATCCCTTTTCATTTTAATAAGAGTTCTCCAGCTGGTCTTTATTAATCCTTTTCCGGTGGAAATGTTTTTCTTTTCAAAATGAGGCATATCTTTGAATGTTTTCCAGTTTCCGCCCCAGTCCCAGCCATGTCTGGCGAAGATTTTCACACATTCATACCAATCGGCCACCTGATCATTATCCCAGTCTTTTGCGGTATCCCAGCTTGCCGTTTTTTGGTTGATAATAAGGCAGATGTCTACGGCTAAACCATAATTGTGAATACTCTGTCCTGCTTTGGCATTGGTTACCTTTTTACCATTAGTAATTCTTCCGATGGCATACAGCTTTTCCTGTTCTTCAAATGAGCGTAATCCCTGGGTAATCCGCACTTTTGCAGGGCCGGTCAGAGCCTCATCACATTCTTTAATAATTTCTTTTACTTCTTCCCTCACAAGGGGATGGAGCTTTTCAATTCTTTCTAAGGTTACTTTGTCCATTTCTTTAAAATTTTTACGTGTTTGTGAAACAAAAGTATAGCGCTATAGCGACGGAACTTGACGCATTAGAAATTAATTTCAAACCTTCATTAAAGCATTTATGGTACTGAAAAATCGGGGTTTTGAAGACAAAGTTCGTAGGTTAATGCGACAAAACCTGACGTATTTACAATGTTTTAACAGCTTGTTTTTTAGTTGATTAATTGTTATGTTAAATTTTAAAAACATGCTTATTTTGTGTTTTGAAAGCTCTAATTTTGTTTCAGAATATTTATCATCTCATCATGTATGCCCTCGTAGATTGCAACAGCTTTTTTGTTTCCTGTGAAAGGTCTCTGGATCCGTCACTGGAGAATAAACCTGTGGTCGTATTATCCAATAACGATGGCTGTGTAGTTTCCTTAAGCAGAGAGGCAAGAGATGTTGGGATAGTAATGGGTACGCCCGCATTTAAATACAGAGATCTTTTCAAAGAGCATGGTGTAAAAAGTTTTTCTGCCAAATTTGAATTATATAATTTCAAAAGTCAGCAGGTCATGGGAATTGCAGCTTCTTATGTAGCCCGCGAAGACTATGAAATCTACAGTATCGATGAGCTCTTTTTAGATCTTCACAGCTTTAAATATATCAATATATATGATTATTGCCTTGCCATTAAGAATGATATCCGTTCACAGGTGAATATTCCCGTCAGTATAGGTATTGCCCCTACCAAAACTTTGTGCAAAGTAGCCAATAGAATTGTGAAGAAATATCCGGAGCAATTTGATGGAGTCTATATTCTGGACACTACGGAAAAGATAGAAAAAGCATTAAAATGGCTTGATATCGGTGATGTATGGGGAATTGGCAGAAGATTAAGCGTGAAAATGAAAGATCACGGTGTGCATAAAGCGTGGGATCTGCTTCAAAAACCTGAAATATGGGTGCGGAAAATCATGGGCATTCATGGAATAAGAATGATTAATGAGTTGAAAGGGATCCGACAGTTGGAGATCGAAACTCCTTCGCCTAAAAAATCGATAGCGGTGACCCGCAGTTTTATGGAAATGCTGACTAAAAAAGAAGAGGTAAAAGAAAGAGTGGAAACCTTTGCGATGTATTGTTCCGAAAGACTGAGGAAGCAAAATACATGCTGTAAAATAGTTACTGTCTTTGTGCAGACGAATCGGTTTCGGAAAGACTTACCCGAATATAAGAATGCAGTAACCAGAATAATGCCTAACCCTACTAATTCTTCTATTGTAATCGGACGGGTAGTGAATGAACTCTTTGAGGCCATTTATAAAGAAGGATTTCATTATAAAAGAGCGGGAGTTATAGTTAATGATTTTGTCCCTGAAGATGAAAGGCTAATCAGCCTGTTTGATGAGGATGAGCAGAACCGGCATTTACCGGTGATGAAAGCTATGGATAAGCTAAACAGAAAATTTGGTAAAGACAAGGTTCGTCTTGGAAATATGAGTGGAGAAAATACTTTTGGAAGAAGACATATTTCTTCAGAGTATGAAATATTTTTAAAAAATAATGTACTTCCTGAAGCCAGTTTCAGATTTCATTAAATATCTTCAA
>NZ_JALAHD010000098.1 GCF_022712095.1 Chryseobacterium sp.
AACATAAAGTTTGTTCCGGCCTGGGAAAAGTAATAAGGATTCGAGTCATAGACATATCCATTATTTACATATTTCTTATTAAAAAGATTATTAACCAATAGTTTTAAAGCAATATCATTATTGGCTATTTTAAATTGATATTGGGCATTGAGATCTGCCAGTATATAATCATTGAGCAGCAGACTTTTCTCTTCCGAATTGTCCAGATACTGTTCCCCAATATATTGACCATTTAACCAGAATTGGAAATGTTCAGACGGACTGAACTTCAATGATAAATTCCCTATGAAATCCGGTGAGAAAGAAATTTGTGTATTACCCAGCTCCTGAACTCTATCTCCATTTTCCAATCGAAAATCCAGGTTTCTATTCTGGCTCCAGGTCATATTTCCTGAAACCTCCCACATTTTCGAAATTTTGGCTAAAGCTCCAAGTTCAATTCCCCTTCTGTAACTTTTTCCTGAATTTGTCCTGATAAATTCACCGACATTATTGATCTGCCCGTTAAGCACTAATTGGTTGACATAATACATATAATACAGGTTCCCTGTAAGGGAAACAATTCCCAATTGCTTCTCTATTCCCGCTTCGAAATCATGAAGCTTTTCCGGCTTTACATTAGGATCTGCAATTAAGTCATCCCTGTTAGGTTCACGATGAGCATGAGCATAGGAAAAAAAGATTTTCCCTTTATTGATTTTATAATTAACTCCCGCTTTAGGATTAAAAAACAACCAATTTTTATCAAGATTAGCTCCTTCACCATCCCCTTCCATCAGAATTTTTGTGTTATAATCAATATTTCTCAACTGGAGGTCTCCAAAAAACTCGAAATCATCAACTCTGAAAAGTGCCTTTACAAATCCGGAAACTTCATTCTTAACGGATCGGCTTCTGTAATACTCATATTTTTCGATTTCGGGATGGAACATGTCTCTTACATTTCCAAAATGTCTTCCATAATACTGATTAGCAACTGCTCCGAAATTAACATCCCAATTATCAAATTTCCCATACATTGTAGAAACAACTCCATAGAAGTCATTATCCAGCCACTTTTTTCTGATAAAATCCGAGGTCTTTACAGTTTCATTATTAATAACCAGGTCGGGAAGGTTATATCTGGAGAAAGGATCACCTTGTTTATAGTTCTCATAATACCCTTTTCCCTTTGTATAATGAAAAGTAGTTTCAAGATTCCAGCGGTCATTAATATCCTGTTCCCAAAGCAATTGATAATGGTTTTGTCTGTAATTGTCAGTTTCATTATCATAAAAACCTGTAATATTTTCCCAGTTAGCATCATAAATGGCGCCTGAAACATTAAATTTAGGGTCAGTCTCCCATGTCTTCCTGTCTATTCCATTCCAGGCCTGATATGTTTTTTCCTTTCCCCCAAAAGCCAGCAGCCTTATTCTGGTTTTACCTTCTTCATACAATGCCGTAAAGTTATAAGAATGTAAATCCGATGAAGCCCTGTCGATATAGCCGTCGGAATGAATATAAGAATAACGCCCCATTAAGGACAGTTTATCCTTCCAAAATTTACCGGATCCTAATTCTGCTGAATATTTATAAGTATTAAAAGAACCATAACTGTCATCTGTCTTAATATAAAACTGATCTTGCGGATCTTTAGAAATAACATTAATACTTGCCCCAAAGGCCGATACCCCATTATTGGAAGTTCCTACCCCTCTTTGGATAACGATCTGAGATGCAGAACTCGTCAAATCCGGAACATTCACAAAGAATGTTCCCTGGCTTTCCGAATCATTAAAAGGAACTCCGTTCATCATCACATTAATTCCTCTCCCTGCCACTCCTCTAATTCTAAAACCCGTATACCCAACTCCGTTTCCGGCATCAGAAGTAGAGATAATAGAAGTCTGATTTTTCAACAGAATAGGTAAATCCTGCCCAAGATTTTTATTATCCAAATCTTTCTGAACATTAATAATCTCTTTTGCTACTGGAAGTCTTCTTGTAAAATTAACAGCTTCAATCTCTTTTGTTTTCAAAGAGTCTATATTCTGAGCTTGAAGCAGACCGAAAGAGCTTGTTGTAATAAGCCCTAAAAAAAAACCTTTCATTCGTATAAATTTTAAAAATTTAATGGAATAAAAGGGGATTTATAAGATATATAATTCTCGCAACCGTCCCTAAACAGCATTACCTGCTCAGGTTCATTGGGTATCATCTCAGCCTTCTACAGCACCCCTTTATTTCAGTCGCGAAATTACAAAAAATATACTATTGAGCAAGCTTATTAATTAATAAGCTTTATTATTTGCATCAATATAATAATAATTTTTACCGTCTTTAGTAACTTCAAACATTTTACCTAACTTCCAGCTAAAGTTTCTTTTAATATCCGCATATTCAAACGGCACAATAATATTATCATTTACATCAATCACACCAAACTTATCGTTAAGGATCGCAATGACCATTGGATTTCCAATATTATCTCCTTCCATAACATGTAGGTACTGATATTTTGGATAGATTCTGTATTGAGAAGGATCATCAGGATTCATAAATTTAGCTTCTTCAACGATTCCATAAAAACCATTTGCCACATAAGCCTGAAATTGTTGTTTTCTATATTCGCTTTTACAGATTCCTAAATCTTCATCTTTGTATTGGTAAACTCTTTTTCCTGTTTGGTCTATTCTATAGGAAATCATATTTTTTTCAACCGTAGCATAATCCTTTGTACCGAATTCTCTTGCTTTTTCGTTGCTTGAATTAAGCAGGTTACAATCTTCACTAAAGAAAACTGCGATATGATATTCTGGCTGAATAATAAATTTCCCGGTTTGGTTTACATATCCGAATTTTCCATTTTTCTTTTTAGGAATCAAGCGAGGGATATCAAGATTGGTATCCGGCATATTTCCTTTATGGATAGAATCATTATCAAAATGTGCTTTAGAAATTTCAGCATAGGAATTGCCTGCCGGTTTAGCTTGGGATTGGGAGAAAACCAGCATTAAAAGAAATATCCCTAGAATGTGGATATTATTTTTCATAATCATCATTGTTTGTTTTGTTTTTGCAAAAGTAGGAAATTTTTATAGATATCGAATATTGAAAATATAAAAAACATATTTATAAACAATCTAAATAATTTCATCCTGAAGAAATATTAAAATTTTGTAAATTTGGGAACATTTTTAATTGTTTGATAATTTTAAAACATTTTTGAGATATGACATTTGATATTGATATGATCAAAAAGGTGTACGAGCGTTATCCTGAAAGAATTGCTGCGGCAAGGAAAACAGTTGGAAAGCCTCTTACCTTATCAGAAAAAATATTATATACCCACCTTTGGGAGGGAAATGCTACACAGGCTTATGAAAGAGGAAATTCATATGTTGATTTTGCTCCGGACAGAGTAGCAATGCAGGATGCTACTGCACAGATGGCTTTATTACAATTTATGCAGGCAGGAAAAGCTAAGGTTGCTGTACCTTCTACTGCCCATGCGGATCACCTTATCCAGGCAAAAGTTGGAGCTGATAAAGATTTACAGGAAGGGATCAATAAAAACTCAGAAGTATTCAATTTTTTAAGTTCTGTTTGTGACAAATACGGAATCGGGTTCTGGAAACCCGGAGCGGGAATTATTCACCAGGTTGTATTAGAAAACTATGCATTCCCTGGAGGTATGATGATCGGTACCGACTCTCATACAGTAAATGCAGGAGGTTTAGGAATGGTAGCTATTGGTGTAGGTGGAGCAGATGCTGTAGATGTAATGGCTGGAATGGCATGGGAACTTAAAATGCCAAAACTTATCGGTGTAAAATTAACCGGTAAAATGAGTGGATGGACTTCCGCAAAAGACGTTATTCTAAAAGTGGCAGGAATCCTTACTGTAAAAGGAGGAACTGGATGCATTGTTGAATATTTTGGAGAAGGAGCTGAATCTCTTTCTGCAACCGGTAAAGGAACAATCTGTAACATGGGTGCTGAAATCGGAGCTACGACTTCTACTTTCGGATATGATGATTCCATGAGAAGATATTTAGCAGCTACAGGAAGACAAGATGTAGTAGATGCTGCTGATAAAATTGCTGAACATTTAACAGGTGATGCTGAAGTATATGCTAATCCTGAACAATATTTCGATCAGGTAATTGAAATTAACCTTTCTGAGTTAGCACCTCACCTTAATGGTCCTTTCACACCGGACTTAGCTACTCCAGTTTCTGAATTCAGAGCTAAAGCTGAGGCTAACGGATGGCCACTTGAGGTAGAATGGGCACTGATCGGTTCTTGTACCAACTCTTCTTATGAAGATTTATCAAGAGCTGCTTCTATCGTAGAAGATGCAGTATCAAAAGGAGTAAAACCAAAAGCTATTTTAGGTATCAATCCGGGTTCTGAGCAAGTGAAATTCACAGCAGAAAGAGATGGATTCTTAAATTCTTTCAGAAAATTTGAAAACGCAAGAATCTTTACTAATGCTTGTGGACCTTGTATCGGACAATGGGACAGAGAAGGAGCTGAAAAAGGCGAGAAAAACTCTATTATTCACTCTTTCAACAGAAACTTTGCAAAAAGAGCTGACGGAAACCCTAATACTCATGCATTCGTAGCTTCCCCGGAAATGGTAGCTGCTGTTGCAATCTCCGGAAGATTAGACTTTAACCCTATTACAGATACTTTAACTGCTGAAAACGGTGATCAGGTAAAATTAGCTGAGCCGAACGGATATGAATTACCTTCTAAAGGATTTGCTGTAGATGACAATGGTTATCAGGCACCTTCTGAAGACGGATCAAGTGTAGTGGTTAACGTAAGCCCTACTTCTGACAGACTTCAGTTATTAGAAGAATTCCCGGCTTGGGACGGTAAAAATATCCAAGGAGCTAAAATTCTAATCAAAGCTTTCGGAAAATGTACAACTGACCACATTTCCATGGCTGGACCATGGTTGAAATACAGAGGTCACCTTGATAATATTTCAAATAACATGTTGATCGGAGCTGTGAATGCTTACAACATGGAAACCAATAAAGTTAAAAACGAATTAACAGGTGAATATGGTGAAGTTCCTGCTGTCCAAAGAGCTTACAAAGCTGCTGGAATCCCGACTATCGTAGTAGGAGATCAAAACTACGGAGAAGGGTCTTCAAGAGAGCACGCTGCAATGGAGCCTAGACATCTTGGAGTAAAAGCTGTATTGGTAAAATCATTTGCAAGAATCCACGAAACCAACCTTAAAAAACAAGGAATGTTAGGGTTAACTTTCGCTAATGAAGCTGATTATGACAAAATCTTAGAAGATGACACTGTAAACTTCCTGGATTTAGATCAATTCGCTCCAGGAAAACAATTAACTCTAGAGTTTGTTCATGCTGATGGTACTAAAGACATCATTATGGCCAACCATACTTATAACGATCAACAGATCGATTGGTTCAAAGCTGGTTCAGCTCTTAACCTTATTAAGAGACAAGAAGCAAACTAATTCTTAGTTATCATAAAAAAAGCCTTGCAAATTCAAGGCTTTTTTTATGATGTACAGACAGATACATTAACTCAATTATAAGCGTTCCTGTAACAAATTTTGCTTTTTAGCGTCTAACCAGTTAAAGAATCCACTTAATGAAAAAATCTCTTTTCACACTTTCCCTCTTAAGTACAATTACTATCTTTTCTCAGGAGAAAACAACCACTGTAAAAGAAAAGGAAATTGAAGGGGTCACTATCACGAAAACAAAAAAAGCCGTAGAGCAAAAGGCAGATCGTACTATTTTTGATTTTTCTGAACAACCTCAACTTAATAACGGAAATGTACTGGAGGGAATAAAGAAACTTCCGGGACTTCTTTCCACCGATATTGCAGGGATGATGTATCAGGGAAAAATGCTGGATGTATATCTTAACGGGAGACCTCTCAATATCACATCCAACGAATTGAATTCTTTCTTAGAAGGAATGCCAGCCAATTCGGTAGATCGAATTGAAGTAATTACCCAGCCCGGAGCCGAGTTTCCGGCTACTTCAGGTGGAGCTATTATGAATATCATTACCAATAAAAATGCTAATAAATATTTAACAGCTACCTATTCAGGTAATTATTCCTTTACCAATTATGATAAATTCAGAAGCAGGACTTCCAATTCCATTAACCTTAATGCAAGAAATAAAATTTTCGGGTGGCAGCTGAATATAGGTCAAAATTACCGTGAAAGTATGCTGAATACCAATCAGGATGATCTATTATTAAGTAATAGCGACCGTACGGGACGTGGTTATTTTGCCAAATCAGGATTAACATTCGACTTGGGCTTAGACAGGTTATTATTAAACTACGATATCTATCATAATTATAACAACAACTATACTTCAAGTAATGGTCTTGCCGATCTTGCCTATTATCTTAATCCAAGCCTTACAAAAGAGGCTTATTTTGAATCCTTTGATATTTCCAACACCAACAATCTGCGTCAGGAAGCTGTAATTACTTATCAGAAACGTTTTGATGACAAATCTCAGAAGTTGGATTTCCAGTTAGGATATACCCAATCAGACAGCAAGTTTAATCAGGACAACATTTTCAGAAATGGTTTTTATACGGATGATCATGAAACCTTTTCTTTCCCCGGATCCAATATTCTGAAGAACAATTCTCTTATGAGAGTTACTAATTTTAAAGTAGACTATTCTCAGCCAATCAATATCTTGGATGCTGGAAAAGTAAGCTTCGGAGGTCTATATGAGAAACAAAATTTTGATACTGAAAGCAAAGGTATAACCAACTTGGAATATCAAAGGCAAACAGCATCTACTTATCTTGAATTTCAGGCGAAATTGAAAAAATTTGATTTCATTCTAGGTTCAAGAGCAGAAAACTATGATATTTCAGGAATCACAAGGACGATTGACAGCACCAATACCATTATTCAGAAAGACCTGATCCCTTTCAGTAAGTTTAAGTTCTTTCCCAATGCAAGTGTTCAGTATAATTTGATGAACCAGGTATATGTAGCTGCGAATTATAACAAAAAAATAAGCCTACCAAGTATCTCAGCACTTAACCCTAACAATACCACTTTCGCAGGGCCTAATACACAGATCAACGGAAATCCTAACCTTCAGCCCACCATTTTTGATAATTATGAATTAAAATTATCAGCGTTTGACTATGCATTTATTGGCTACAATGTAAGCTCCGCTAAAAACCAGGTAGCCCAGATTATCAGGAGAGACGGAAAAAATATTTATAATGAGCAGGTGAACATCTCCAATATGACTATTCATAATTTCAATGTAGGAGTTCCTGTTCCGTTTATGATCTTCAGCAAACCTTTAAGTGAAATTATGAAGTTTGACTTCAATCCGGATAAGATTAATTTTATGTACCTGTACGCAGGTTATCAAAAACATAATATTGATAATATAAGTAATAAGGGACTATGGATTTTTAATATTATGACTCAGGTGATTTTACCAAAAGACATCAAATTAACTGCTAATTACAGCTATATCACAGCAAAGTCCGGATATTTCTATTTTGTAGCAGAAAAACCATTCAATAATTCTTTTGACCTTACACTTACTAAAAAGTTTATGGATAACAGGCTTACTCTTTCCATCTTCGCCAATGATATCTTCAACAGTCAGAGGATGTATGTAAGATCAAATCCTCCATCAGGACAGAGCGTCTTCTTAAGTAATAAATATGATACAAGAAATTTCGGGTTATCTGTTAATTATAAGATTCCGACACGAAATAAACTGGCCAAAGAAGATCCCAATATCCTCAATAATACAAAAAAAGAGGACAAAGGTATCATGCAACCCGGGCAATAATTAAATAAGGCTGACTTAAAATAAATATAAAGTTTTAAGCCAGCCTCTCATGATGGAATAATGAATGATTTCAAAATTCTATAGTATGGAATCTCCAGCTCAATGAATCAATAAGGGTTAGCTGATTCAAAGGCACAGGCAGCCCTATAATTAATTTTAATGTATGATGAGCCATCATACTTCCTACAATTCCTGGTAAGGAACCCAGAACTCCAAGGCGGTCACAATCCGGCACATCTTCCTCAGAAGGGGGATTTGGAAAAACATCTCTCAGGTTTTTACTTCCTTTATAATTAAATAAGGCAACCTGACCCGAAAATCCCAGTATACTTCCGTATACCAGAGGTTTTCCTAAAGAGACGCTATGATCATTGATAAGGTATCGGCTTGTAAAATTATCTGTGCAGTCAACAATAATATCATAAGAAGACAGTATTTCTTCCACATTGGATTTTCCGATCTTCTCTTCAATTCCCACTACCTTTACATCACTATTAAGTGCATTTACAAATTGAGATGCACTATTCACCTTACAGTGCCCTACACTATTTTCCGCATGGATAACCTGCCTATTCAGATTATGAACTTCAACCCTATCAAAGTCTGCTATTCCCAGTACTCCGACACCTGCTGCTGCCAGATATTGAATAACAGGACTTCCTAATCCACCGGCCCCTATAACCAGAACTTTTGCATCACGGATTTTTCTTTGTCCATCCAATCCTATTTCATCGATAAATATCTGCCTGCTGTATCTAACAAAATAATCTTTTACTTTCATATACTTGTGTTATTGTATACTGCATCCCAGTCTTTCATTACAGGATCATAGCCTGCAGCTTTTATTACCTGCCTT
Source organism: Chryseobacterium sp. (assembly GCF_022712095.1). Classification (GTDB taxonomy): domain Bacteria; phylum Bacteroidota; class Bacteroidia; order Flavobacteriales; family Weeksellaceae; genus Chryseobacterium. The sequence continues at coordinate 8,690 of NZ_JALAHD010000098.1, forward strand.
ATTTCATTCATGCTTCTTTCATCACTTGTTTCAAATTGTTCCAAAGATTTTGGATCGACCACATATCCTCCGGGATTTGTCTTTGAACCTGCACTCATAGTTGTTGCTCCTAAAGAAATAATATGATTCCTGAATATTTCATTTTCCCTTGTGGAGATGGATATTCCAATATCTTCATTCCATATCCTGTAGGCACAGATCAATTGAAGCAAATCCCTATCTTCCATAATAAAGTTAGGTTCAATAATTCCTTCTGCCGGTCTTAATCTAGGAAACGAAACTGAAAATCTACTTTTCCAATATTCCTTTTGTAGGTAATCTATATGTAATACATTAAAAAAACTATCCACACGCCAGTCTTCCAACCCTAAAAGAACTCCTAATCCCATTTTATGAATACCCGCTTTTCCAATTCTGTCCGGTGTATCCAAACGGAAAGTGAAATTTGATTTTTTACCTTTGGGATGATATTGTTTATAAACTTCTTTATGATAAGTTTCCTGATACACCAATACTGAATGTACACCTGCTTTGTGTAATAAATAATATTCTTCTTCGGAAAGAGGCTGAACCTCTATCGAAATATTAGAAAAATAAGGTTTAAGTAAATGCATTGCATTTAAAAAATAATTGATTCCCACTGTTGTATTAGCTTCACCGCTTACCAATAAAAGATGATTGATACCCATTGCTTTCAAAGCCATTGCCTCAAGCATTAGCTCTGAATCCGACAATGTTTTCCTTTTTAATTTATTATCCAGACTGAATCCGCAGTAGGTACATATATTCTGACATTCATTACTAAGGTACAGTGGTGCATATAACTGAATCACTTTCCCAAATCTTTTCTGAGTGCTATTTTTAGTAATCCCTGCCATATACTCTAACTCCTGAGAAGCAACCGGTGAGATAAGATTCAGAAAATCATCTACTGTCTTTTTCTTTTTACCTAAACTTTTATGAACATCTGATAAAGTAACAGTGTTGATCTTGCTTTTAACTGCTTCCCATTCATAATTTCCGAAAATTTGTTGAAAACGGCTCATAAGAAACTATTTAAACAGAAAAGAAGTTAAAGGACTTGATGCTTCTGCATGGTGATTAACCGCTCCTAACCCTGAGTTATACGCCCTTCTTCCTGCTATCACTCCTTCTTTAAAAGCCAGAGCCATTTCTATTGGATTTTCTGCGACTGCAATTGCTGTATTAACAAGAACTGCATCAGCACCCATTTCCATTGCTTTTGCCGCATCAGATGGGGCCCCAATTCCCGCATCCACCACCACCGGAACTTTAGATTGTGCGATGATGATCTCCAAAAAATCTAAGGTCCGCAACCCTTTATTTGTTCCGATCGGAGCTCCTAAAGGCATTACGACTGCCGTTCCAACATCTTCAAGGCGCTTGCATAACACAGGATCAGCATGTATATAAGGCATTACAATAAATCCGAGTTTAGCCAATTCTTCTGTTGCATATAATGTTTCAATCGGATCGGGCAGCAGGTATTTCGGATCCGGATGTATTTCCAGTTTTACCCAATGGGTTTCCAATGCCTCTCTTGCCAGCTGAGCAGCTAATACAGCTTCCTTAGCTGTTCTTGCTCCAGAAGTATTGGGCAAAAGATGAACCTTAGTTAAGTTCAGTGCTTTCATTAGCTCATCTTCTTCAGAATAAACATCTATTCTTTTCAAAGCCATAGTCACCATATCAGTTTCTGAAGCTATGATTGAAGAAGCCATTTCTGCCATATTTCCGAATTTACCCGTTCCCAGAAATAATCTGGAATCAAAAACTCTGTCTGCTATTTTTAATTTTTCATTCATTGTAAAAGTTCTTTTATTTTATAAGTTTTATCCGGGTTATTGGTGATTTCTCCAGATATGGCAACTCCATATAGGCCCAGCTCTTTTAATATTTTAATATCTTCTGAAACAATTCCTCCTATAGCATATATTTTAGGAAGTACTGATAATTGCTCGTTCAGTTTTTGAAAAATCTGCTGAAAGCCGTCTAAGCCTAAAACAGGACTGAGTTTTTCTTTTGTTGGGGTATACCTAAACGGCCCCAATCCGATATAATCACATTCTTCTTCTATCCTATGAAGTACATCAGAAAAAGTATTGGCGGTTCCTCCGATAATTTTATGTGCTCCCAAAATTACTCTTGCATTTTTTACAGGCCCATCATTCAATCCAAGATGAACACCGTCTGCTTCAGTTTCCTTTGCAATATCAACCCGGTCATTAACAATATATGAAGCCTGATATTCCTTGCAAAGGATTTTCACCTCACAGCATAATTTTCTCAAAGAGTCTTCAGTCGCATTTTTCCATCTTACCTGTATCCATCCAGCCCCGGCATCTAAAGCTTTCTGTATATTAATTTGTTGTTCTAAAGCCGTATTTCCCTGAGATATGTATTGTAATCTTTCCATGAAGTATTAATTTTCAAAAGCTCTTTTGATTTTTTTAAATGCTGACAGAGGATTATCATTTTGCCAAATAGCACCTAACAGCGCCACACCGTCTACATTTTTATCTTTAATGGAAACTATTGTCTTTTCATCAAGTCCACCTAATGCAATTAATTTAACCTGCTGATTATTTTTTTGTTCAAGTGTATCCGAAAGCTTTGAATCAAGGCCGTATCCCTGTTTGGAAATACTTAAAAAAAACGGACTCAGAAAAGCGTATTCCCATTCTTTATTTAGAGTATTATAAGAATAAATATCATGAACCGAAGTCGACAATACATTATGTATGTACAATTGATGTACTTTATCCAGCCTATCCTGTTCTCTAAAATGAAACCTTGAAATACCATATTGTTCTCCCAGTTCATAATGAGCATGTAAAACAATCCTGGAATAAAAAGATTCATCTATTTTATTCAGATAATTCACCAAATCCTCCTTTTTAAAAAAGGGTTTCCGGATATGAAGAAGATCCAATCCTTCCCCAAAGAGTTTATTGATCCAATCGGCTTCCCCACTAAAGTTTCTCTCAGGAGTTAACACAATAATCATAAATAAATCTCTTTTCCTTTTTCTATAAATTCTTTTGATTTATCAAGCATTCCCATTTCAGCAGATTCTCTTATTTCCTGAGTAATTTTCATGGAACAAAATTTAGGACCGCACATGGAACAGAAATGGGCGATTTTTGCTCCTTCAGCCGGTAATGTTTCATCATGATATGACCTTGCCGTATCGGGATCTAATGATAAATTAAACTGGTCTTCCCACCTGAATTCAAAACGGGCTTTACTTAAAGCATTATCCCGGTACTGAGCTCCGGGATGTCCCTTCGCCAGATCAGCTGCATGAGCTGCCAGCTTATAAGTAATCACTCCATCTTTTACATCCTTCTTATTGGGTAAGCCTAAATGTTCTTTTGGGGTAACATAACACAGCATCGCACAGCCAAACCATCCGATCATAGCAGCACCAATTCCTGAAGTAATGTGATCATAACCGGGAGCAATATCTGTGGTAAGCGGTCCCAGGGTATAAAATGGAGCCTCATGGCATTCTTTCAGCTGCTTATCCATATTCTCCTTAATCATGTGCATAGGAACATGGCCAGGTCCTTCAATCATCACCTGTACATTATGCTTCCATGCTATTTTAGTTAGTTCCCCTAATGTTTCCAATTCAGCAAATTGTGCAACATCGTTGGCATCTGCAATAGAACCGGGGCGCAAGCCATCTCCTAGGGAAAATGCTACATCATATTTCTTCATGATTTCACAGATCTCTTCAAAATGGGTGTAAAGAAAATTTTCTTTATGATGATACAGACACCATTTTGCCATAATAGATCCTCCTCTGGAAACAATTCCTGTAATCCTGTTAACTGTTAAATGGATATAGCGCAACAGGACACCGGCATGAATCGTGAAATAGGATACACCCTGTTCTGCCTGCTCAATCAGTGTATCTTTAAATATTTCCCAGGTAAGGTCTTCCGGAACTCCTTTTACTTTTTCCAATGCCTGATAGATAGGAACCGTTCCGATAGGGACGGGACTGTTTCTTATAATCCATTCTCTGGTTTCATGAATATTTTTTCCTGTGGACAAATCCATTATGGTATCCGCTCCCCAGCGACATGCCCATACCGCTTTTTCCACTTCTTCTTCAATACTCGAAGAAACAGCACTGTTTCCGATATTCGCATTGATTTTTACCAGAAAATTCCGGCCAATAATCATAGGTTCACTTTCAGGATGGTTGATGTTATTAGGAATAATAGCCCTTCCTGCTGCAATTTCATTCCTTACAAATTCTGGAGTAATTCTATTTTGAGGAGTATTTGCACCAAAACTATTACCGAAATGCTGAACTCTTAAGTCTTCTGAAACCAGATTAAGCTGCTCCATCCTCTGATTCTCTCTAATCGCAACATATTCCATTTCGGGTGTAATAATTCCCTGCTTCGCATAATAGAGCTGCGTTATTTCTTTTTCTTCTTTAGCAATTTTAGGTTGATGATTATAAGAGAACCGTAAATGGTCCAACTCAGGGTTTGCGAAAAGGGTCCTTCCATATTCTGAAGTAATCCTGTCTAAAATATCAACATCAGCCCTATCCAGAATCCACTGTTCCCTAATTCTTGGGAGCCCTTTTTTAATATCAATAGCTACACCTTCCTCCGTATAAGGTCCAGATGTATCATATACCGTTACCGGAAGATTATTTTCTAATTTTCCACTCGTTAATTTTGTAGGGCCCAATTGAATTTCCCGCATAGCTACACGAATAGGATATATTTCTCCTTCAATATAAATTTTCTTTGAGTTCGGAAATGGTGAACATGTAATAGAATATGCCATAGAAGTATATTTAACCGCCTTGAGTGGCAGTGATTATTAAAATAGAGTCTTTATCTTTCAGAATGGTTTCCGGCCATGAAGATCTGGGAACAATCCGGTTGTTCACAGCTACAGCAATCCCGTTTTTCTTTTGGGACATTTCCATAATGAGCAATGCTTCCAGGTTACGGGGAGGTATTTCGAATATTTTTCGTGTGTGGTTGATTATAAGTTCCATTCCTAATTTTTTAATACACTTTAGGAATGGCTATTATGGTACAAGAGAATGTACAACACAAAAGTCATCTACTTTTTCCTACGCTAGTATGATCTAGAATCAGGTTCAAAGGGTAAAATCTCAGCCTGTTGATAACAGACACCCCTAAAGTATGAGGCGAAGTTAATTATTTTTTCAGAATATGCAAAACTTTAGTTTTATTTAAACAAAAAAAGGCTATCCTTATTAAGACAGCCTTTATATTTTATTAGATCATTTTTAAACTAAGAATCTTCACATGCTCTCCAGATTGCTTCGTTCTGTGGAACGGGTGCTACTACTTCAATTCTTTCTTTAGTAACAGGATGAATAAATTCAAGTTTTCTTGCATGAAGATTTATTCCGCCATCCGGGTTTGAACGTGGTGAACCGTATTTCAAATCTCCTTTTATGGGTATTCCGATTTTGGATAGCTGGGCGCGGATCTGATGATGCCTTCCCGTTTCCAAATCAATTTCAAGAAGAAGATAATTATCCAGACTTTTAATGACATGATAGGTTAAGATCGCTTCTTTTGCACCATCGGTAGCTTTAGGAAAAACAATCGCTTTATTATTTTTCTCATTTTTCTTTAAATAATGGACCAGCCTCTGTTCCTGAGGAATAAGTTCTTTAGCCACCACTGCCCAGTAAGTCTTTTTGATTTCTCTATTTTTGACCATTTGCGTCAAACGGGAAAGTGCCTTAGAGGTTTTCGCATAAATAACCAGCCCCGAAGTAGGGCGATCGATACGGTGAACCAAGCCAAGAAAAACATTTCCCGGTTTGGCATCCCTTATTTTAATGAAATTCTTTATAGAATCCAGCAAGGACTCATCGCCGGTTTTATCTCCCTGAACGAGCTGTCCTACTTTTTTATTAATAATTAAAAGATGATTATCTTCATAAAGAATCTGATCTTTCATAGTCTTATTTAAAGTGTATGCCTGGTCCTATTGCATAGTGAGAAAATCACTCCAATGATAAGTCCTATGGTTTTTATTGCTGCAAAGCGGGTATCTGTAAGAAGATAAGCCCCCAATACACACATTAAAGCGGCTGCATACAGGGGATAAGCAAAGCTTCTGTTCGAAAGAAAAGTTGCTTCTGCAAAAAAACCAATTCCTATCAAAATATAAAATATTTTCCGGGAAAGCAGACTATTCAGTTCTGGTGAAAAGAAATTAAATAAGCCTGCGCCTAGGCATACCAGGGCAATAATAGAAATAATTCCTTGTGTCATTTCGTGTTCTTAGTAAAAATATAACAATCAATAATCTTTATAACAATTAATAGCTTTCTTTCTCATTGGGAAAATCCATTTCTTTAACATCTTTAACGTACTGAGCTACCGCTCCTGTTATTTCAGTATAAAGATCAAGATACCTTCTCAAAAATTTAGGCGAAAAGCCTTTATTCATCCCAACCATATCATGATATACTAATACCTGTCCATCACAATGTGGTCCTGCTCCGATCCCGATAGTTGGTATAGAAATACTTTCTGTAACCTTTTTAGCTAAGTCAGCAGGAATTTTTTCCAAAACTACGGAAAAACATCCTAATTCTTCTAATAGCTGAGCATCACGAATCAATTTTTCCGCTTCTTCATCTTCTTTAGCTCTTACTTTATAAGTCCCGAACTGATAAATAGACTGTGGAGTTAGCCCTAAATGTCCCATAACAGGAATTCCTGCATGGATTAATTTTTTGATCGGCTTTGAAATTTCTTTTCCTCCTTCAATCTTAATTGCATGCGCACCGCCTTCTTTCATCATCCTTACAGCAGATTCCAATGCCTTTTCCGCATTACTCTGATAAGTACCAAAAGGCAAATCTGCAACTACTAAAGCCCTGTCTGTTCCACGAACTACACTTTGAGTATGGTAGATCATCTGATCAAGTGTGATGGGTAAAGTAGTCTCAAAGCCTGCCATAACATTGGCAGCAGAGTCTCCTATAAGTACAGCATCTATACCACCTGCATCAACCATTTTGGCTGTAGTATAATCATATGCGGTAAGCATTGTTATTTTCTCCTTATCGAATTTCATTTTTCGTAAGGTTTCGGTAGTAACCTTTTTAATTTCAGAATGAACAGACATAAAATATGGGGATTAAAGTTAAAAAGTCGGCTTGCGCCGACTTAGATTTTTATAGATTATTTTTTACAAAACTACATGTCCGAGTTTCATGAGTTTATCGTGATTTAATATTTTGATATTTCTTCCATCAACTTCAATCAGACTATCCTGCTTAAATTCGGAAATCAATCGAATGGCACTCTCCGTAGCTGTACCAATAATATTGGCAATCTCTTCTCTGGTTAAAGAAATCTTGATGAATCCTTCCGGATCTACTCCGAGTTTCTGCTCCAATAGTAGCAAGATTTCAGCTAATCTTTCTCTGACAGTTTTTTGGGCCAAGAAAGTAATAGTGTTGGAAGATTCCCCCAATTCATAAGAAATCTTTTGCAACATCACAAAAGATAATTGGGGATCTACCTCAAGTAAATACATAAAAATATCTGCAGGCAAAAAAACACATTCAATATCTGTCATGGCTTCAGCTTTCGCCTGAAAATTTTCTCCACACAGTAATGACCGATGTCCAATAATATCTTTTTCCTTAATAAATCTCAGAATCTGATCTTTACCAAACGCTCCTGATTTAGAAAGTTTTGCAGCACCTTTTTCTATGACAAAAACACCTTTTGGGGATTCTCCATCTTCAAAAATGATTTCATGCTTCTGGAAATTTAACTTTTTCTTAGCAGTGAGATATTTCTCAAAATCTGCTTCGGAAAGTCTTTCCTTAAAGGATTTATCATTAAAAACTCTGGCGAACCTCTCTTCAATAGCAATCTGTTGTTCCTGCGACATTCTATATGATATTTATCACAAAAATATAACTTTTTAACTCTATAAACAAAAAAAATTGTTATAATTTTGTATGTCAATAATATAGGGTGGTGAGTGAAAATTGTTATCATTGTGGGCAGAGTATAGAAAAGGAGCGAATTCCTTTTGATGATAAGATCTTTTGTTGCAATGGCTGTAAATCAGTATACGAGATACTGAACACCAATAATTTAAGTAATTTTTACGAATTAAATAAAAAAGCGGGAATCAGACCAAGTGACGAAAATTCTTCACAATTTGATTATCTGGATACTCCTGAAATTTTTGACAAGGTAACTGATTTTTCTGAAGGAAATACAAGCCTTGTCACCTTTAAAGTTCCGGTAATACATTGTTCTTCATGCATCTGGTTATTGGAAAGTCTTCATACAATCAATAAGAACATCAAATACTCTCAAGTTAATTTCACCAGAAAAACCTTACAGGTTTCATTCAATCATAACGATCTTAAATTAAGCGAATTAGCTAAATTTTTAACTAACTTAGGGTATAAGCCTGTTATTAATTTAGAAACTGTTGAACAAAAAGAAGATCATTTTGACAGAAGTCTTTTAATAAAATTTGCGATTGCAGGATTTGCATTTGGAAACGGAATGTTTCTAAGTTTTCCTGAATATTTTGGAGCGAATGACAGCTGGGTAGAAGAAAACAAAAATTTCTTCCGACTAATTCTTTTCCTTTTCGCAACAGTTATTGTGTTCTATTGCGCTTCAGATTATTATAAATCGGCATGGTATGGTCTTAAAAATAAGATTATCAATATTGATGTACCTATAGTCTTAGGGATATTCATGCTCTACGGAAGAAGTATTTACGAGGTAGTAACCGACTATGGACCAGGATATTTTGACACGTTATGCGGACTGCTATTCTGGATGCTGCTGGGCAAAATATTCCAGAAAAGAACTTATAGTGCATTATCCTATGACCGGGATTACAAATCCTTCTACCCTATTGCCGTAACTAAGGTTGATTTCAATGGCAAACAAGAGAATATATTATTATCCAATATTCAAATTGGGGATAGGATTCTGGTTAGAAATCAGGAAATCATTCCCGTAGACACCATTCTGATCAACGGAGAAGGCAATATTGACAACAGTTTTATTACCGGAGAAAGCGTAAGTATAAGTAAAAAACCGGGTGATAAGATTTTTGCCGGAGGAAAGCAGCTAGGATCTTCGCTGGAATTAGAAGTAATCAAAAATGTTAATCAAAGTTATTTGACACAGCTTTGGAATAAAGAAGCATTCAAAAAACATGAAACAGGATTAGACACACTAACGAATAGCATCAGTAAGCAATTCACATTCATCATCTTAGGAATTACTTTAGTCGCAGGAATCTATTGGTATTCTATTGATCTTGAAAAAATGTTCCAGGTAGTCTGTGCTATTTTAATTATTGCCTGTCCATGTGCACTTGCTCTTTCAGCACCTTTTACTTTTGGACATATTATGAGGATTTTAGGCAGGAATAAGTTCTATGTAAAAGATACATTAACGATAGAAAAAATCGCCAAGATCAACGCAATTGCTTTTGATAAAACAGGAACAATTACCCATAGAAAGAAATCCAACATCAAATATGAAGGCTCCTCCATTCAGGAGTTTGATCTTGCCAATATAAAATCTCTCTTGAAAAATTCTAACCACCCGTTATCTAAATCTTTATACGAGTTTATCGAGATTCCTGATGAATATTTACCGGTGGAAAACTTTCAGGAAATTTCAGGAAAGGGTTATGAAGCAAATATAAGAGGAAACATCTACAAGATTGGCTCTGCCCGATACAACAACCAAGAATCAAAAAACCTGGAAACAGCCGTATATATAAGTAAAAACGATGAATTTCTAGGGAAGTTCATCTTCAAGAATGAATATCGCGAAAATCTTAAGAATCTATTTAAGAAACTCACCCATTATAAAATATTTATATTGAGCGGAGATAATTCTTCGGAGGAAGAACAATTAAAGGATATGATTCCGAATTACAGTGCCATGGCCTTCAATCAAAGTCCCGAAGATAAACTCAATTACATTAAAGAACTACAGGACAAACACTTAAAAGTAGCCATGCTTGGTGATGGACTCAATGATGCAGGAGCCCTTAAGCAAAGTAACGTAGGGATCGCTATTGCGGATGACACCAATACCTTCACCCCATCTTCTGATGTGATTATGAATGGAGAAAAAGTTGTTACATTAGATCGCTACCTTAATGTTTGTAAAGGCTCCATAACAATTGTAAAACTCACATTCATAATCAGTTTCTTATACAATATCATTGGACTAGGCTTTGCTGTGACAGGACATATGTCTCCTCTTTTCGCTGCTATATTAATGCCAATAAGTTCTATAACAGTGGTTGCATTTACTACTTTTTCCACCTGGTTATTAGGCAACAAATACTTCGGTAAAAAAGCTTGAAAACCTCCTTATTTAGACTGATTTTAAATTAGGTCAATTTAGTATTTCGTGATGAATGTCATTATTTTTCACTAAATTTGAAACCCGAAAATAGGTTAATTTTGTTGTCCAATGGATATTCTATATTTAATGATCCTATGCAGTGTTTCTTTAGCTGCAATTTTTCTGGTCGTTTTTATAGTAAACGCCAAAAAAGGACAGTTTGAAGATGATGAATCTCCGGCTGTACGAATACTTTTTGATTCCGATGAAGTGAAGGAAGATGAAAGTAATGGCAACAAAACTGACGACGAAGAAAAGGGAGAAGATAAAAAAATTGAAGAAAAAAGTGAATAGTTGATATGGAAACACAAAAGTTTAGTTATGACAACAGTATTGTTCGGGCATTTCTTTACGCGACCATTGTTTTTGGGCTTGTAGGGTTTTTGTTCGGGCTTACAGCAGCACTGATGCTGTTTTACCCGGAACTTCCCGAATTCTTATTCGGTACAGATGATACCACTATTAAGAGTTTAGCTTCCGGAAACATCCAGGGGTTAGTCAATACCCATGGTGCATTTGGTTTTGGAAGAATCAGAATGCTTCACACAAGTGCGGTAATCTTCGCATTTGTATGTAATTCATTCTTCTGCGGGGCTTATTACAGCTTACAAAGATTGCTTAAAACAAGAATGTTCAGTGATACTCTATCTTGGCTGCATTTCTGGACATGGCAGATCATGATTATTTCGGTAGTGATTACCTTTTTTATGGGAATCAATACTTCAAAAGAATATGCGGAACATGAGTGGCCTATTGACATTTTAATTGTCATCTCTTGGGTAATCTTCGGAATCAATATGTTTGGTACCATTGCCAAGAGAAGAGTAAGACACCTTTATGTAGCTATCTGGTTCTTTATCGGGACATGGATTGCCATAGCAATGCTGCATATCTTCAATAATCTTGAAGTTCCTCTATCTTTCACAAGCTGGAAATCTTACTCCATGTATGCCGGTGTAAAAGATGCTATTGTACAATGGTGGTATGGTCACAATGCAGTGGCATTCGTATTAACAACTCCTGTATTGGGTCTGATGTATTACTTCCTGCCTAAAGCAGCAGATCGTCCGGTATTTTCATATAAACTTTCAATTATCCACTTCTGGTCTTTGATCTTCGTATATATCTGGGCTGGTCCTCACCACCTTCAGTATACTGCATTACCTGCTTGGGCTCAGGCATTGGGAACAGGATTCTCTATCATGCTGATCGCTCCGTCTTGGGGAGGTATGTTAAACGGGCTTCTTACATTGAGAGGAGCGTGGGAT
>NZ_JALAHD010000099.1 GCF_022712095.1 Chryseobacterium sp.
GTTTAAAAGCAATGTTGAAATCTTTAATCCAATTTAGTTTTTCTTCAGTTGAAAGATTGAGTTTACTCAAAACTTCATCAATATAAAAAAGAGAGACAATGATTTTTTCCTCATCATCGTAATGTACGCATTGCAGGGTGAACTCACTGTTTATACAAAACAAAGTTTCGGCTTCTTCAATGGTATTTTCACCATATCTTTCAATCTCTCTATTGTAAGTATCAATTACAATATTTGAAATTTCGTCACTTTCTATATATTCTTTTAGACTTTCATTAATTTTATTAAGGATCTTGTCATAATCATTAATATTGTTTAGCCTGAATCTTACCCTCAAGTGCGGCTTCGGATCATTATAACGAATAAAAAACCATTTTGAAATATAATTGTTTTCCTGTAAATATTCTACTAAGGGCTGTACTGCTTCTTCTAAAATGAGATCGGCTGTTTTCACACCCGTATAGATTTTCAGGTACAGCCATTCACTTCCTGGAATAAATTTTCTTTTCATCACAACAGCTATCTATCTTTATACATGGGGAAAATGAATTCCCTTTTAAAATCATCATTTTCGTTATATAAGAATTCTTCTATAATGATTGACTTTTCATTCTTTACAGCTTGAATAAAAAGCTCTGCCATATCGTAATTCTCTAAATTCATTGTTAGAGTATTGTCAAACTTTACCCATTGAATCCATGCAGGAATTTTTCTTTTGCTTCTCCAGTTTCTTAGTTTCAGTAAAAAATCCTCTTTGTTTGAACTTTATAATTCCAAAGAAGAAATATCTTTTTCAGTAATTTTCCATCGGGCTTTTGAAAGAATAATATTATCATATTCTACTCTTGGCAAAAATTTATAAATATGTTCCAATCCGCCCCAGCTGAAATAAAGCCCAGATCTAGTATTTTGAGAATACAGATCAGACAAAAAATGATAAACAGGGAGAGTGTTTGTATAATAATTATGAGCGTTGGTAAGGTAAGGCTTTATTTCTTTGTTCAGCTTTTTTGAAAGCAGAATAATCCTATCATTTCTTAAAGAAATATACAAATCGTCTACGGGTATTTGATTTTCGGATGGCAAAAGTGATTGGGCTAAATAAGGGATTTCATATTGCCTTAAAGTCGGTCTTCTGATTACATTTCCTATTCTTGCTTCCGGTAAATGGATAATTTCTGCCAAAATCTCTTCAGGATTGAGCTTTTGTTCTTTTTGAGTAATAGTTTTTGTTAGATTCTGGATTTCCGATTTTTCTGAACAAAATCGCCCCAAAAGGTTAGCTGAACTACTTCCGGTGCAGCTGCTAAAGAATAATTTTTCCTGATTATTATCCGAAATGAGTTCCGTCATGATGGAAATCGTATCGGGCAGATCATTCCATTTCTCTTCAAAATCCTTAAAGTCTTCGTCTGTTAATTTGATTGTATATTGATTATCCAATAAAGCTTCCTGCACCTTTTCATTAAGAATTTGATGAACCGAAGTAAGCTCAATATTCTTGTTTTGATTTTTCTGTGAAGCCGGAAATACCAGGTCTTCTAAATAAGGATGAATACCTTTTGCAGATGCATTTTGTTTGTAGCCAATACCTACTTCATTATCTAAAACATACAGCAATGGTAATTCCTGCTCTTCAAATCTTTCACTAAAGGCTTTTTTAAATTTTTGCAAATGGGTATCTTTTGTAGACAAGTTTACTTTGTTCAAAAAAATAAATACTTTTTTCAGCTCCTTTTTCCAGTGATTGGGTAAAGTAAATTTATTTTTAGAATACAAGTCGGTTTGAAAAAGATATTTTCGTTCATATTCTAGTCCAAAAGATTTTACTAATTCTTCTATTTCAGCATATTCGGAGATTGGATTACCAATGTTTTGATCTAATTCATTCAGTTTATTTTTTATCGCAATTAAAATTTCGGCTTCGTTTTTAATTTCTCTTCTTCCTAAAATAGTAATAATAGTATCCAAGAAATCGTTTCCTGAAACATTAGGCTCCAATTCACTTACCAATACCTGATTATCAATAAGTTCTTCCACAAATTCTATAGCTTCTTCTTGTGTGATTTTTTCATCAATCAAAATTTCTGCAATTTGCTGTATCGTTTTTCCTTCTTTAGAAAAATTCAATACCTGCTGTAATTCCTCAGAAAGTGAGGCTAAAGAAATGATATATTCCCTTTTTCCCCCGGTGTACTGGTATTCTATATAGCGGATCCTGCTTCCTACTTTATAAATACTGTTATTAGGGAAAAATAAAAGCTTGTTTCTTATCTCCGGTTGTTGCACAAAATATTGGGTTAAGGAAACAAGAAAGTACATATCCAGTTTGGTATCCCGCAATAGATTATCGGTTAAGGGTTGGTGATTTTTAATTCCGTTATTAAGAATGTTGGAAGCATCTAAATTGAAATTTCCCAACCCAACCGATGAAAATAAGCCGAATGGAGTACAGCGTGTACTTATTCGGCTATAATATTTTAATAGGGTCTGTTTTAGTTTTTGATATTCTTTTTGGGAAAACTCTTTTTCTGAATTAATCCATTTAGCCCTCTCGTCATGCAAATTAGGTGAAGCCAAATAAACGGCTTCCTGAAATATGGGATTGGTGCAGATTTCTTTCAGTTTTGCATCCGTAATTTCATCTTTACAACTTATTGCCTGTTGAAAGTTTTTGCGTGAAAATGAGGGAGTACGAACTACATACTCATTAAAAAATTGGTAAGGAAAGCGAGCCATTTATTTTTTTTCTTGTGGCTGGTAATCAGGGTGTCCTAGTTGCCAGAAGGCAAAAGCAAAAATATCCGAGAGGTTTGAATGCCCATGAATAGCAGTTGTGTTGACTCCATGTCCTCCTTCATAATCTATTTGAAGTAATACAGGGTTTTTTGAAGTAGTATTAGATTGTAGCTTAGCAGCAAATTTTACAGGTTCCCAAACAGGAACTCTGGGATCATTTATCCCTCCTGTTATTAAAGTTGCAGGATATTTTATTCCTTTTTTAATATGGTAATAAGCATCCATTTCTATTAAAGCTTTAAACCCTTTAAGGTCTTTTAATGTTCCATATTCATCTGCATTATTGCTGATAGAGAGAACATCTCTTAATACATTGGTTGTAGGTACTTCCAGAATTACAGCTTTGAATAGATCCGGTCTTTCTGTCATTGCTCGCCCTACTGTAATTCCTCCCGCACTTGCTCCCCAAATTGCTACTTTGCTTTTTGAGGTATATTTTTCCTTAATTAAATATTCTGTACAGTCTATTAAATCCTTCCAGGTATTAGGTTTTGTTTCTTTATATCCTCCTAAACGCCATTGCTCTCCTTTTTCACCTCCTCCTCGAACATGTGCTACAGCCATTACTCCTCCCTGATTTACCCATAATAAATAGGTTCGCGCAAAGAAGGGATTCCGAGAATATCCATAAAAGCCATACGAATCAATTAGAACCGGATTATTTCCATTTCGTTTTATATTTTTATTGTATATGAGTGATAAAGGTATTTCTTCGCCGTCTCTTGCTTTCACTGTTATTTCTTCAACTACTATATCATCAAACTCAGGATATTCTGTAATTGGGGTAATGTTTTCAGCAAGAAAAGAACCTGTTTTGAGGTCATATTTAAAACGCTGTTCTTCATTGGCCCAGCCGGAGCAACTTATCCAAATCTCTGAAAAATCCTTTCCTTTTGCTTGCAAATTGATATTTCCTGAAGGGAAAGGTAGTTTGATAGGAATGCTTTTTCCCTCTTTATATAAGTATAATTTTGCTTCAACTCCGTTTTTTGTAGTTGTGTAATAAATACCATCTTTAGTGAATCTATATTGACCTATCACCTCATCATTTCTTTCTGGAATAAGAATTTCAGGGTTTTTAAAATTTGGAGCAATTATATTAGTTTTACAGAGTGTGTAATTTTGAGCGTTATACTGAGA
>NZ_JALAHD010000100.1 GCF_022712095.1 Chryseobacterium sp.
GTTTTGAAGTAATTACAAATTTGATGAGCTTTGTTGTTGATTATCATTGTGTTGTACTTATTTTGTGTGAGGGTGAGAAAAAGTGTATATTGGTTGCGAAGTGTCGTATCTATTTTTTAATTACTGATTGATGGCAAATATTATCCGTACTTTTTTCAATGGATTATATGGTAAAAATAGCATAGATTTTGTAAAAGGTCTGGTCTATATTTATCCCTTTGGTGTAATTGGTAAAGAGAATAACAATAATGTGAAACCTCATGCCCATAATAATCAGTTTCAGATTTTTGTAGTGATTGAAGGGACTACAGTTTTACTCTACAACGGGGAAAAAATTCCTATTACAGGACCTTCCTTTATCACGGTTCCGAAGAATACCGAACATGGATTTGAACATCAGACGGAAATGAAAGGCTGGATTATAAGTCTTTCCGATTCTGTACTGGAACACATGGTTAAGAGGGAAACTGAAGTAATTAATGCTATTGAAACCTTTCAGCTGATAGAAGTGGAAGAGGGGCAGTATTCGGAAATCGTTTTCAAAAGCATGCTGGAATGTATAGATGAATACCATGGTGTAGAAAGAGGTAAGCTCCTTATGCTTAAATATATTGTTGGGAAAATTGTGGTACAGCTCAGTCGTATTCCGGAAGATGCCAAACTCAGTCTTTCCAAAAAAGATAACCTCTCCGTTATTTATTTCAGAAGGTTTAACCAACTCATACGGGAGACTAATACCTATAAAAAAACAATTGAACAATATGCTGTGGAACTGAATATTACCACAGGACATCTTAACAGAATCTGTAGTATGGTGGCACAGCAGTCTCCTAAGGAAGTTATTATGGATTACTTTATTTCTGAAGCACAGCTACTACTTACCGATATTGAAAAAAGTATCAATGAAGTATGCTATAGTATTGGTTTTGACGACCCCAGCTATTTTTCTAGGATATTCAAAAAAAAGACCGGTTTTACTCCTAATGAATTCAGAAAAAAGATAGGAGTTAAGGTATAATTTATAGAGTTTTTAACATTCATGTCATATTTGTGACAAAAATAAATCAAAAGTCCTATTTCTTAAACAAGATTTCAAAGTATGTTTGTAATCGAAGTAAGCAGTCACTTACCAAGGTAATGAATCACTTACTTATAGATTACAGATATGTCACAGATAAAAATTACTCATATAGAGACCTGTATAGTAGATCTCCCAACGATAAGACCTCATCACCTTTCTATGGCGGTAATGCGGAAACAATCCATGGTGATTATTCGTCTTTTTTCTTCAGATGATATCGAAGGAATAGGAGAAGCTACTACCATTGGAGGTATTTCTTATGCCGATGAATTTCCGGAAGGAATGAAGCTTGCAATCGATACGTATTTTACTCCTCTTCTGCTAGGGCAGGATCCAACCCGTATCAATGCTTTGATGATGATTCTTGAAAAGAATATTTCGGGAAATCAATTTGCTAAATCAGGAATTGAAACAGCATTGCTGGATGCTCATGCCAAGAGATTGAAAGTTCCTGTAAGTGATCTTTTTGGAGGAATAATTACTGAAAAGCTTCCGGTTCTTTGGACGCTTGCAAGTGGAGATACCGAAAAAGATATCGAAGAAGCTCAACGTTTGATCAGTGAGAAAAGGCATAGGGTTTTTAAACTCAAGATAGGAAGAAAAGACCCTAAAGAAGATGTACATCATGTTTCTGAAATTAAAAAAGCTTTAGGGGAAGATATTAAGATTACAGTAGATGTGAATCAGGCGTGGACAGAGCAGGTTGCTAAAAAAGCGATTAAAAAACTCCAGGAGGGAGGAATTGACCTGATAGAACAACCTTTGGCTAAACATAATTTTGACGGATTGGCAAGATTAACGTCTTATTTTGAAGTTCCTCTGATGGCTGATGAAGCAGCAGCTACAGTTCAGGATGCTTTTAAACTGGCAAAAATAAATGCTGCAAATGTCTTTGCACTTAAAATAGCCAAATCAGGAGGATTAACCAATATTGCCAGACAGGCAGCTATTGCACAAGGTGCTGGGATTTCATTATATGGAGGGACAATGCTGGAAGGAACCATAGGTACTGCAGCCTCTCTGCATATTTTCGCTACTCTTCCTAATCTGGATTGGGGAACGGAACTTTTCGGTCCGCTTCTGTTGACGGACGACATAGTTAAAAAACCGATTGTATACCAAAACTTTAATATTGAAATTCCTGTAGGAGTAGGATTGGGGATAGAATTGGACATGAATCAGGTAGAAAAATATAAAAGAAAATAAAAAATGGTATACGTTGTAGAAATGGATGTACACATCCCTGAAACCTGGAGTGAAGAAAAACTTGCAGATTATGTGGCAAGGGAAAAAGCATGCTCACAAAAATGGCAGTCTTCCGGAAAATGGAAATATTTGTGGCGTGTAGCAGGAAAATATTCCAATATTTCTGTACTGGAAGTAGAAAGCCCTGATGAGTTGCATCAGATTATTAGCTCGTTACCATTATTTCCTTACATGACCATCAAAGTAACCAGTATATGTAAGCATCCCAATGCATTGAGAGAAACACTACTATAACTGAAATAAATATACTAACTAATAAAAAAAGATATTATGAAAAGAATGGACCAGGCACGTATAGATGCTGTTTTAGACTATATTAAATCTAAAGAAAAACCAGGAGAAGGAAACGAAAGAGTAAAAGAAATAGTAAACAGGCTTCTTAAAGATCTTTTCAATGCTATGGCAGATCTGGATATTACTTCCGAAGAAATGTGGCGGGCATGTGATTATTTAGGAGAAGCAGGAAGAAAAGGAGAGTGGGGACTTATCTTTGCAGGACTGGGAATCGAACATTTCATCGATGTGAAAATGGACTGGGAAGATGAGGTAGCAGGAATTGAAGCTAAAACACCCCGTACCATTGAAGGACCTCTTTATGTAGCCGGTTCACCGGAATCCAAATCTTATGCAGAGCTGGAAACAGTTCCTGAGCCTGATGGAGAAAGATTATACATGAGCGGATATGTTCTTGATGAGAAGGGTAACCCTATAGAAGGAGCTAAAGTAGAAGTTTGGCACTGTAACCTGAAAGGGCTTTATTCTCATTTTGATTCCACTCAGCCGGAGTTCAACTTGCGAAGAGCAATTATTACAGATAAAGATGGGAAATATGAATTTAAATCTTTCCTTCCTGTAGGATATTCCTGTCCTCCTGACGGACCAACGGATAAGTTAATGACCATGCTGGGCCGTCATGGATCAAGGCCTGCCCACATCCACTTCTTTGCAACTGCACCTGGATTCAGAAAATTAACTACACAGATCAACATTGAGGGAGATCCGCTTACTTTCGACGATTTTGCATTTGCTACCCGCGAAGATCTTGTACCTCATGTAGAAAGAATCCCTGCTGATAAAGCAGCTGAATATGGAAAAAATGAAGCTTTCGCTAAAATTGAATTCAATTTCAATATGGTAACAGACAGAACTAATATTCCGGCTGGGGAAAATCACAGAACCAGAGCTTCTGTTACTTTATAAGCTTAATTTTTAAGGATATGATTACAGCTGGTTTTATACTGGCTGTTTTTATAAAAACTATTTAAGACTATTTATCGGGGTAAAAATATTCCGACAGGATAACCTTTACAATTTTACTTATGAGCATTACAAAAGAATTTTTAGATACAATGATCATTCATGATAAAGAGAATGGTGTCTATCAGCATAATCGGGAGTCTTTTACCAATCAGGAGCTCTTCGATCTTGAAATGAAACATATCTTTGAAGGAAACTGGGTATTTCTAGCCCATGAAAGCCAGATTCCTAATATCAATGATTACTATACAACCAATATAGGACGTCAGTCTGTTGTTATTACGAAGAACAAAGAAGGTCAGCTTAATGCAATTATCAACTCATGTACCCATAAAGGAGCCCAGCTCTGCCGTTATAAAAGAGGAAATAAATCTTCCTTTACCTGTCCTTTCCATGGATGGACCTTTAATAATTCAGGGAAATTATTGAAAGTAAAAGATGGCAAAGCAGGAGGATATCCTGAACAGTTCAACTGTGAAGGTTCTCATGACCTTGTAAAAGTGGCCCGTTTTGAAAATTACAGAGGTTTCTTATTCGGATCTTTAAATGCGGATGTAAAGCCATTGGAAGATTATTTGGGAGATACTAAAATTATCATTGATCATATCGTGGATCAGGCTCCTGAAGGGCTGGAAGTCCTGAATGGTGCATCATCTTATGTGTATAATGGGAACTGGAAGCTTCAGATGGAAAACGGTGCCGATGGTTATCATGTTTCTTCAGTACACTGGAATTATGTGGCTACTATGGGAAGAAGGAATTATGAAAAAGAAGCTACCAAAGCTGTAGATGCAAATGGATGGTCTAAATCGGTAGCAGGTGTATACGGATTTGAAAACGGGCATATCTTATTATGGACGAATAAGCTGAATCCTGAGGTAAGTCCTATTTACCAGCATAAAGACAGATTAATTCAGGAGTTTGGAGAAACCAAAGCGGAATTTATGGTGAATATGACCAGAAACCTTGCTATTTATCCTAACCTTTATATTATGGATCAGTTTTCTACTCAATTGAGAATAGTACGTCCGATTTCCGTTAATGAAACAGAAGTTACCATTTACTGTTTTGCCCCCGTAGGAGAACCTAAAGAAGACAGAACTATAAGAATCCGTCAGTATGAAGACTTTTTCAATGTAACGGGAATGGGAACACCGGATGATGCTGAAGAATTCAGATCATGCCAGATTGCTTACGAATCCACAGCATTGAAGCACAATGATATGAGCAGAGGTGCGGCACACTGGATCTATGGTCAGGATGAACAGGCTAAAACGATGGGAATTCACCCGCTTTTGAGTGGTATTAAATCCGAAGACGAAGGTCTTTTTGTAACACAGCATGAATACTGGCAGCATGCCATGAAAGAAGCTGTTGATAAAGAATATAATTAACCAGATTACCTAAAATTTTGAAAATGACTGAATATAATAAAATACTGGCGTTTTTATATAAAGAAGCACGTTTGCTGGATGACAGGGAATGGGACGAATGGCTTACACTCTATCATGAAGATGTAGAATACTGGATGCCTTCCTGGACGGACGAGGATCGGATAACTACAGATCCCCTGACAGAAATTTCCCTTATCTATTATACCAACCGGGGAGGATTGGAAGACAGGGTTTTCCGTATTAAAACAGAACGTTCAGGAGCTTCAATGCCTGAGCCGAGAACTTCACATAATATTACCAATGTAGAGATAACCGAAGAAAATAACACAGAGATCAAACTGAGATTTAACTGGTTAACGAAAAGTTTCCGATACAAGACAACGGATACTTATTTCGGAACCTCATACTATACTTTAAATAAAACCGGAGATAGTTTTGTAATCACAAATAAAAAGGTGGTGATCAAAAATGATTATATCCGTCAGGTACTGGATATTTATCATATTTAATTCGATTAATAATTAACTTACTTATTTATGCCTAAAATAGCTTTAAACTTTGAAGACGGGATCACTAAAATTATTAATGGAATGCCCTATGAAAAAGTTTCTGATGCAGCTTACAGGGAAGGAATCAATATCCCTTTGGATTGTGCAGATGGTGCGTGCGGAACCTGTAAATGTCATGTGAAATCCGGACAGTATGATCCCGGGGATTATATAGAAGATGCGTTATCCGATGAAGAAGCGGAACAGGGGTATGGATTAGCCTGCCAGATCGTTCCCGAAACAGATATGATTATTGATATTCTGGCTAGTTCAGCAGCATGTAAAGTAGCCACTGAAACTTTCCCGACAACAATTAATGCAATTAACTATCTTTCTTCGGAAATCGTTCAGCTTAAGGTGAACCTGCCAGAAAGCAGAACTATTGATTTCCTTGCCGGACAATATGCCAATATTGAAATTCCCGGAGAAGGAGCAACAAGATCTTATTCATTTACCAATAAGTCGGGCATCAATGAACTGGAATTTTTGATCCGTTTGGTTCCGGATGGAGTCATGAGCAGTTATTTAAAAGAAAAAGCAGTTGTAGGGGATCAACTGAACATAGCAGCTCCTGTGGGATCTTTTTATATGAGAGAAGTGGAAAATCCTACATTACTGATTGCCGGAGGAACAGGGATTGCCCCTATTATTTCCATGCTGGAGGCTATTTCGGAGAAAAAAGATAAACAGCCTGTAAAAGTTTTGTATGGAGCAACACTGGATGAGAATCTTGTAGAACTGGAACGCATCAATGCCTTTTCTGAAAAGCTTGATCTTACTGTAAATACTTGTGTTTCCGGACAGGAAGATTCACAGTATATTAAAGGATATGTTACCCAGTGGATTAATAAAGAATATCTGACAGCTCCGGTATACGATATATACATCTGTGGTCCGAATGCCATGGTGGATGCAGTAAAGGATACTATTAAAACTAACGAAATCAATTGTGAAAATTTCTATACTGAGAAATTTCTGCCGACTGGAGTTTGATAATAATTCTAAAAAAGTAAAAATGATTTTTGAAAACAGGTTTCAGGGAAAAGTAATGATTGTGACCGGAGCTGCTCAGGGAATCGGAAAAGGAGTTGCTGTACGCGCAGCCCAAGAAGGAGCGAAGGTGATTCTTATAGATCGTTCCGAAATAGTGAATGAAATTTCTTCGACATTGAATAAAAATGGTTTTGATACCACAGCTATTGTTGAAGATCTTGAAAAATGGGAAGGCTTTCAGTCGGTAGTTCACAAAACATTAGAAAAATATGATCATATAGATATTCTTATTAATAATGTAGGAGGTACCATTTGGGCCAAACCATTTGACCATTATGAAGAAGATGAGGTCATGAAAGAAATTAACCGTTCCTTATTTCCTACATTATGGGGATGCAGGGCGGTTTTGCCATCTATGATTCAGAAAGGCGGAGGTACTATTGTGAATGTATCTTCTGTAGCTACCCGAAGTGTAAACCGGGTACCTTACGCAGCAGCAAAAGGTGGTGTGAATGCTGTTACAGCTTCATTGGCTTTTGAACAGGCTCCGAATAATATCCGTGTAATAGGCGTAGCTCCGGGAGGAACCCAGGCACCGCCGAGATTAATTCCACGTAATGAAAATCCTCAGTCCGAACAGGAAAAAATATGGTATCAGGAAATTATAGACCAAACTGTTGATTCTTCTCTCCAAAAGAAATATGGAGAAGTTGAAGATCAGGTTAATACGATTCTTTTTGCAGCGTCTGATGAAGCGAAATATATAACAGGAGTTACTATTCCCGTAGCGGGAGGAGATTTAGGATAACTCAATTTTAATTAAAACAGAAATGCCTACAGTACAATTAAAAAATTATACATGTAATTATGAATTTTTAAATTCAGGAAAAGACAGAACGATTATTTTTTCCAATTCATTGGGGACAGATTACTCTATGTGGAATAAAGTAGTGGATATCATTAAATCAGATTTTAATATTATCTTACATGATACCCGTGGTCATGGAAAATCTACCAATTCTCAGAAAGAACTGACTATAGAAGAATTAGGAGAAGATATTATAGAACTTTTACATACTTTGAAAATAGAAGGAAAGATCACTTTTTGCGGTCTTTCTATGGGAGGATTAATTGGTCAGTACTTAGGAATCAACCACTCCCATATATTTGATAAGATCATTCTGGCCAATACTGCATCTAAAATAGGAAGTACGGACAGCTGGAATACCCGTATTGAAACCGTTATGGCAAATGGACTGTCAAGTATTCTCACTGGTACGGCAGAAAGATGGTTTACACCTAATTTTCAAGCCAATCATGCCGATGAGGTCAATGCTATTCTGGAAAAATTTGCAGCCAATGATTTGGCAGGGTATTGTGCTAGCTGTGCGGCCGTAAGAGATGGAGATTACCGTTATCAGATCGATAAAATCAATATTCCTGTTTTGGTGATCACAGGTTCAGAAGATTTGGTAACAACGGTAGATGACGGTAGATTCATGAAGACAAAAATAACTGTTTCCAAATTAGAAGTATTGGAAGCAGCTCATTTATCGGCAGTAGAACAGGCGGAAGAATTTGCAAAGAATATTCTTTCATTTTAATATAAATAAATACAAAATATGAAAACAGTACCTCAGATAACGTTACAGGAAGCTGTAGCTATGGTAAAAGACGGAGATACTTTATTACAGGGAGGTTTTGGAATGACAGGAAATCCTGTTCATTTAATGCATGCGCTGGCAGAGACAAAAACTAAAAATTTAACATTCATAGGAAATAATGTAGGTGAAGTAGGAATTGGAGGAGGAAGACTGCTTAGAAACGGGCAGTTGAAAAAAATCATAGGATCTTTTTTCACTTCCAATCCGGAAGCTGTAAAAGCAGCTCAGGATGGAATCGTAGAATCCGAACTTCTTCCTCAGGGAACACTGGCAGAAGCAATCAGAGCCGGAGGTGCCGGTATCGGAGGTTTTTTTACCCCGACTTCTGCAGGAACTGACCTGGCGAAAGGAAGAGAAACAAAGATTCTTGATGGAACAGAACAGGTTTTCATTCCTGGAATTAAAGGAAATGTAGCTTTTATCCGTGCATGGAAAGCTGATACTGCCGGCAACCTTCAATACAGAATGACAGAACAGAATTTTAACAGGGCTATGGCTACCGCTGCAGATTTAGTGATTGCAGAAGTGGAAGAGATCGTTCCTGTAGGAGTAATTCCGGCTGAAAGTATCCATACACCCGGCTCTTATGTAGATTACCTGGTACAGGCTACTTTAACACTGGAAGACCTGGGAAGTTCTGCTGCCGTTTCTTCAAGTAAAAAAGTCTCTGAAAGCCGTCTTAACATGGCTAAAAGAGCTTTAAAAGAATTGAATAAAGGAAACGTTGTGAACCTAGGCATAGGAATTCCTACTTTAGTTGCCGATCTCATTTCCGAAGAAGATGAAATTATTCTTCACACTGAAAACGGAATGTTGGGAGTGGGGCCTGCCCCTACAGATGGAGGAGGCGCAATGGATTATCCTGTCAATGCAGGAAAAGTTCCGGTAACTGCTTTGAAAGGTGCTTCTTATTTTGATTCTGCGGATTCCTTTGCTATGATTCGTGGAAAGCATGTTGATGTGGCAGTAATGGGAGGATTACAGGTAGATGAAGCTGCTAATTTGGCTAACTGGGCTGTTCCGGGACAACCTTTATTAGGTGTTGGAGGAGCGATGGATTTAGCTTCTGGAGCCAAAAAGCTCATCATTACCATGATGCATAACGAGAAAAATGGTGATGCTAAAATAGTTCCTGTATGTGATTTACCGCTTACTGCTCTGAAAGCTGTAGATATGGTTATTACCGATAAAGCTGTTTTTGAATTTATTGATGGAAAACTTACATTAACTGAAATATTGCCGGGAGCTACTTTGGAAGAAGTACGTGAAAAAACGACTGCTTCTTTTATTGAAAAACTTTCTTAATACTAATCTGATGAATACAGAAGCATATATTATAGATGGAATCCGTACTCCGATAGGTAGCTTTGGCGGAACTTTGGATGCGGTTCGGGCAGATGATCTTGCAGCATTGGTTATTGAAGAACTGGTGAAAAGAAATCCTGTTATTCCTAAAGAAGCTATCGATGATGTTATTTTAGGATGTCATAACCAGGCGGGAGAAGATAACAGAAATATAGCTAGAATGGCAGCATTGTTAGCAGGTTTACCGGTAACAGTACCGGGAGAAACGGTTAACAGACTTTGTTCTTCAGGAATGTCGTCGATTATTCATGCTAACAGAGCGATTAAAGCAGGTGATGGAGATATCTTTATTGCAGGAGGAGTGGAGCATATGACCAGAAGTCCTCTGGTTATTTCAAAACCTTCCAAAGGATTCGGGACAGATTCTAAAATGGAAGATTCTTCTTTCGGGTGGCGTTTTGTCAACCCTAAAATGAAAGAAATGTATGGAACGGATCCAATGGGAATGACGGCGGAAAATCTGGTTGATATGTACCATATTTCCAGAGAAGATCAGGATCGATTTGCCCTGCAGTCTCAGTTAAAGGCATCAGCGGCTACCCGGAATGGAAGACTGGCGGAAGAAATCATTCCGGTTACCATTCCACAGCGTAAAGGGGATCCGCTGATCTTTGATAAAGATGAATTTGTACGTCCTAATTCTACTATAGAAGGTTTGGCTAAATTAAAGCCTGCTTTTAAAAAAGATGGTACCGTGACGGCAGGAAATGCTTCCGGATTAAATGACGGAGCGGCTGCTGTATATGTAGCATCAGGAGAAGCGGTACAGAAATACGGATTAAAACCTCTGGCAAGAATTGTTGCTTCTGCAGTAACAGGTGTGGAACCCAGAATTATGGGAATAGGTCCGGTGTCGGCTACTCAGAAGGCTCTTAAAAAAGCAGGCCTCACTTTGGATGATATCGGAGTAATAGAGTTTAATGAAGCATTTGCTGCTCAGGCTTTAGCATGTATCAGAGAACTGGGACTGAAAGATGATGACCCGAGAATTAATCCGAATGGTGGTGCTATTGCTCTGGGGCATCCTCTTGGAATGTCCGGAACCAGAATAACCTATTCCGCAGCATTGGAGCTTCATAAGAAAAATGCAAGATATGCATTGGCTACAATGTGCGTAGGAGTAGGACAGGGATATGCGGTGATCCTCGAAAAAGTTTAAAATGGACCAGATTGTAATGAAAGGTTAATTTTAAAATTGGTTAAAAAAGGAGGAAATGAGTAAATGAGTAAAAAAGATGATATATTAGAAGCTGCCCTGAAGATCTTTACCGAACTGGGAACAAAAGCGGCATCCACTAAATCTATTGCACAGGAAGCTCAGGTTTCTGAAGCTCTCATTTTCAAATATTTTAAAAGTAAGGATAATCTGATAGAAGAAATTCTGAAATCAGGATATCGTGAAGCAACAAGGCTTGTTTCCACACACCTTGAATATAAAAGTCCTACAGACTATATATCTAATTTACTGGATCTGCCGAAAATTTTGGTTCTTGCCAACAAATATTTTTGGCAGATGCAGTATAAAATTATGCCCCTCAATTCTATGGCGGTGGCACATCATCAGCTTTTTATGAAGCCTTGTTACGACTATCTTATTAAAGCGTTTGCTGATCTTGGCTACAGAAAGCCCATCCTGGAAGCAGAAATTCTATTACTTTTTATTGAAGGTTTATGGAAGCATATTGCTGCTAATGAATTTGATGTAGAACATATTGAGGCTATTACTTATTTGACGAAGAAAAAGTATGGGCTTATTCTATAGTTGGAATAATACAAAAAATTTTGATAGAACTTTAATTATTGTTTCTATTTGAATGCCAGCTTTAATAAAGCTAACTAATAAATGAATTTAGTTGGTTTCCAAACTTTTCGTGAAAGTTGTTTTTATTATCCTCTATTTACTATTCAGTCCATTTTTATGGTATATAAAATCATATTATCTTTGCTAACTTAAACAATTGTTAATTCTATATATTGTGATCTATCATCAATATACTGAATTTTATAAAATGCTAAAATATAATGGTGAAAAAATGGTTAATCTTAATAACCTTTCTATATGGGCAGCTCATAATAAAAGCTCAGGAAATCCCCACAGAGTATATTATGAGTTTTAATTCGGAAAAATCTCTTTGTCTGGCCTATGTTAATGGAGTAAGGGTTTTTACTAATTATTATGATAAAGGACCTTTGTCTGCGGGATATAATATATCACCTTATCTTGAAAAAGGAGAAAACGAAATTTCCATTCAGACCGCCAGTATAACAGCTTTACAGGGAAATTCATCTTTTGATCCGGATTTTAAATGCAGTGTGAAGATTAGTAAGCGAACCGGATTGGAGAAACCTGTTGATTTAACTAACTTGATAGCAAGGGTAGATGATCAATTACAACCCACGGGACATTTGTCTTCTGATTATAGAGGAAATTCTGGTCAGGGAAGTGTTCAGGAGTATAAAAAAGAAGGTACGATTCTTTATGAAATCAAAAGAGAACTGAATATCACCGATATACCAGAATGGGTTTGGACAAAGGCGGATCACTTTGAGATAACTGAAGAAAATAAAATAAAATTACAGCAGGCGTATAAGGAACTATTGGATTTATTTGATAGTAAAAATATAGCAGGTATAAAAAAGAAATCTGAAATATCATTTACAGAGAAGGAGAAAGCTAATGGTTTGATAGAGGGGATGTGGTATAATTCCCTAGAACTGGATCAGAAGTTGGAAGAAAGTATAGGAACAGTTATTCCTGACTGGAAAGATTATGAATTAGAAGTTTTGAGGGAAGGGCGTTTGGTGAGATTTAATAATCGCGGATTTTCTCCTATACGGTTGAAAAATAAAGAAAATAAAAGTTTTTGGGGATATAATCCATGGTTTTCATTGATTGATGGGGAACTGGTAATTACAAGATGATATAAAGCCGTTTCTGAATAAGATTTAATGATTATATACATATGATGAGAAACCACCATAATCTTTTCATCCATTCTGTTTGCATCATTGAATTCTTTGGTAATTTTTATTAAGGATAATGCTGTCTATCTTAAATTAAGATACCCTACATATGATTGGTAATGATATTCTCATTTAACAACTTAACTACATATCTAAAACAGGAACTTTCATGTCGTGATATAATAAGATTTTCCAGTTTTCTTCTTTAGCCTGTTCTTCCCATTTAATTCTTTGTTCCATTGCTTTTTTACCGTCAAAATCGGATTTATAAGCTACATGATATTTCAGATAAACTCTTTGCGGTAAATTATCAGCCCCATAGAAGAATGTTTCGTTATTTTCCTTTATCCAGAATACCTGATGAAAAGGAGAGTGTCCTCCTGTTACTTCAAAAGATATTTCAGGAGTAAGCTGTCCCTGATCTTCATTCATCCAGATAATATGGGCATTCTGAATAATGAATTCCAGTATTTCAAAATCAAAAGAAGAGCTTCCTGCTTTACTTAATACATAATCATATTCTCTTTTCTGAATATAAATTTCCGCATTGGGAAAATTAAGTTCATAGCTGTTTTCTTTAGGTCTCACTAAGCCATTAATATGATCTTTATGTAAATGAGAAAGCAAAACTTTAGTGATTTGTAAAGGTGATATATTTTCTTTTTCCAGATTTTTAAAAATGACCGGTTCTCCTTCCTGAAGCCATCCTAATCCTGTATCCAGAAGCAGGTAATCATTAGGAGTGATCACAAGAAAAGGCTGTACAGCCATTGTAAGCTGAGTATCAGCGCCGGCATTTTCAAGCAGGACAAATTCCTTGTTTTTAGTCACGGCAAAATTTCCGTCTTTTAGAGGAATGATCTTCATATACGTATTAATTTTCAATCATCAATCTGTTTAACAGACTGAAGAGTGTTTTTATTTTTTTTATAGGTGAGCAGGAATGATAAAAGAACTGAAAAGATCAGAAACATAATAAAGGTATTCCAGGATGTTCCATGAAGAAGATAACCTGTACCGCTTCCCAGAATACTGGAACCGAAATAATAAAAAAGCCAGTAAATGGAAGTGGCAGAACTTTTCCCTTCTTTAGCGTGTAGAGCTACCATCTGACTTGCCATGGTATGAGCTGCAAAAAAGGAGAGGGTCAATACTCCGAGTCCAAAAATAACCACATAAATATTTTCTGAAAGTAAAAGAGCAATTCCACTAAACATGATTAGAATGAATCCTTTCAGAATGTGTCTTTGCTCATATTTTTTCAGCAGCCTGCTGGTGATCATGGTTCCGAAAACTCCGAAAGTATACATCAGGAAAATAAAGGCAATATAAAAATGATTAAGTGAAAAAGGAGCGGCTTCCAAGCGGAAAGTAAGGTAATTGTAGACACTTACAAAAGTTCCCATGAGTAAAGCTGCAATTCCGTAAAGACGAAGCATATAAGGATCAGTGATGAATGCTTTCATCTGTTTCATCTTCAGGGAAAAATCAATTTTCTGAGGACTAAAGAATCTGGATTCAGGGAAGAGCTTCCAAAAGATAATTCCCAGGATAAGGCTTTCAATACCTATAATGAGAATTGCCTTTCTCCATCCGAACTCACCGGCCAGAATAGTGGCAAATATTCTTCCACTCATTCCTCCGATTGTATTTCCACTTAGGTACATGCTGATGGCAAGACCTACTACAGAAGCATGAACTTCTTCTGTCAGATAAGCTAAAGCTACCGCTGAAACTCCTGAAATAACAAAGCCTTTTATAATCCCAATAATAATAAGTAATGTAAGGCTGGGAACCCATGTAGAGATAATCGTTAATAAAGCAGAGGTAAATAATGAAAACAGCATAAGCCCTTTTCGTGAATAGGCATCGGCTTTAAATGCAAAAAAGAAAAGACCTAAGGCCATTCCTATAGTTGCGGAAGAAACCAGTAAAGAACTGTCTCCTACGGTAGTCCTGAATTCCTCGGCTACAACCGGTAATAAAGGCTGAAATAAATAAAGCTGTGCAAATACTGAAAGTCCTGAAAAAAATATACACAATTTTATATTTCGAAAACGTTGACTTTTCTGATCTGCTTTTCCTGTGATGTCCATGATGATAGGTAATTCAACTCAAGGAATATTAAGTTTTTTCACTACACAAAGATCACTATTATTTTTTAATTGGTAAAACGTTTAATTTCGATAATATCTATCGTTAAAACCGATTGATTGTTTTTGAAAAAATAAGGACTTCAGTGGAATGAAAATGATGAAGATTGGTATTAATATAAGTCGTTACACACAAATTAAACTATATAATAAATAAATATCATTCCACTGAATTGGGCTGTCCCTATTGTACAAATCATCTAATAAAAGCAGCATGACAAGCTGCAATATATCCGTATATCAATCCCTGAGCAATAGTGGCTCCCGCTCCGGGATATATTTTTCCAAAAATATTGGCCGAGGTATTTCCAATGGCGTATAATCCATTTACCGGGGTCTTATTTGTTTTAAGTACTCTGGCATATTCATCTGTACTTAATCCACCGTTTGTCCCTAAATCTGAAAGAACTATTTTTACAGCATACAGTTTTCCTGTAAGAATATCCATATTGGGGTTAGGCTTTATGGTAGGGTCTCCATAATAGCGGTCCTGTGCTTTTTCTCCTTTAGCAAAATCAAGATCTTTTCCTATTATCGCCAATCTGTTATAGCGTTTCAGGGTTTCTGTAAAATTAGCTACCGGAACATCAATAGCTTTGGCTAAAAGCTCAGGTGTATCTGCTGTAAAAGCCACTCCTGTTTTATACCAATGATAGGGAAGAGGTCTGCCTGGTAAAATGGTACCTGCAAAAACATATCTTTTGCGATAGGTTTCATCGAATATGAGCCATATATTTTTTACCGGTTTTAGTTTCTTTTCCATCTCCATTATTTTCTGACCGAAAGAAACATAATCGAGTGTTTCATTAATGAATCGTTTGCCTTCTTTATTAATGATGAAGCATCCCGGATAGGAGCGTTCTGCAAATAATAAAGCAGGTTTTCCTCCCTTTAGCACAGAAGGTATGGTGGGAAACCACCATGACTGATCCATATGGGAAAGATGAGCATTTATTTTTACTGCTGCTATTATTCCATCTCCTGTGTTGTCCTCTGCTCCCAGACTTCTATCTTTTTCGACATAAGTGGGCTGAGAGTTTTGACGTAGCCGCAGATTATGCTCAAATCCTCCTGTAGCAAGTATTACTCCTTTTTTTGTTTTTATATTGAATCTCTTATTGTTTTTTTCTATGACGGCACCATATACGTTGTCATTATGAATAAGCAGTTCAATCAGCTTTGTTTCCATCAAAACAGGAATATGTGCCCGGATCAGCCCTGCAAACATGCCGGCCGCAAGAGCCTGACCCGAAACCACATATTTTTTTCCTGTAATTCTATTCCCAGCTTTCTGAATGTATCTTTTCATTATGATGGGAATTGACTTTGATGGCTTTCTTAAAAATAGATTAGTCCATTTATAATCATGCCGGGTTTGAGGTAGATTATTGAATCCGGATATAATTCCGGGTCGTATTTTTAGGGCCTCTTTTCCTAGCGTTGAAATATTAAAAGGTTTACATTCAATAGTTCTACCTTTATACAACCCTCCGGGATTTTCAGAATAATAATCAGGAAACCCCTTTATCCATGAAAATTTGAGAGGTGTTGTTCTCTCCAGCATTTTTATTGTGGCTTCTCCATTTTTAAGAAAAGCAGATAATAAGTGGTTTAAAGAGCTATTATCAATAATACTTTCTAAATATTCAGCTCCTTTTTTTATATTATCTCTGTTTTTTTTTGATTTTGTGAGTTGGTTGGCAGGAATCCACAGGGTTCCTTCCGACATTGCCGTAGATCCTCCTATCCATCGGGACTTTTCAATAACCATACATTTTAATCCTTTTTCTTTAGCTGCTAATGCAGCTGCCATACCTGTTCCTGACCCTATAATCAATAGATCTACTGTAGTTTGTATCTTATTAGTTTTGGATTGATGGCTCATTGTAGGCATATTTTATGATGGAAAACTAAATGGCTGTTCCTGTTAATTCTTCTGACCAGTCCGGTAAAACACATTGTATTCCTTCCTGTGCACCCATTAAAGTAGCACAGGTATTACAGTGGTCACATCCGTTAATATATTTTTTTCCATACTGTTTCAGATGTTTGAGCATATTTGGATCTCTCATTAAAGGTCTTCCGGATTGTACAAAATCAAATCCCATATTCATTACCTTCTCAAAACTATCTGCTTCAGTAGCTCCTCCTATATAGATCAGATTGCATTTTACCTGGTCTCTTACTTTTTGGGCTCCGTCCAGAAGATAAAGATCCTTATATGGATAATTTCTGAACATTTTAGTACCTGCCATTTTCATTCCCCATTTTAAAAGGGAATTGGTCTCATGTTTTAATAGACCATTCAGCAGTGACTGGCCATGAAAAAGCAACATAGGATTTTCACTTGAGCTGCCTGCACTAAGTATGATTCCGTCTATACCTGTTTTTTCGAGAACCTGAGCTACTTTAATTCCTTCTTCCAAAGAAATTCCTCCCTCTATGTGGTCAAACATGGTTATTTTACCAAGAATTGGAAAACTGTTTCCCACTTCTATTCTTATAGCTTCCAATACTCTTATCGGAAATAGCATCCTGTTATAAATATGTCCTCCGTATCTGTCCTTTCTTTTATTGGTAAGAGGGCTGATGAACTGACTTAAAAGATAACCGTGTCCGAAATGAATCTCTACTGCATCAAACCCTGACAGTTTCATGATCCTTGCCGTATTTACATATCCATCAATAACATCCTGCATCTGTTTTTCATTCATAGTATCGGCAAAAAAAATCCCAAAGGGTACGCCCATCATGTTAAGTCCTCTACTGGCAGTTACAGGACGTTTTCTCTGTAGTTTCGTATTTCTGCTGAAAGCCCCGCAATGGGCAATCTGTCCGGATAGTTTTGTACCATGCTGATGGATGGTATTTGCCAGTTTCTTAAGACGGGGAATTATTTCTTCCCTTACATACATATAATGCGACTGCATTCTTCCGTCAGCTTCCGGAGCACAATAGGCTAGGGTAGTCATTCCTATGCCTCCTTTGGCAAATGTTTCATGGAAATCAATACATTTTTGATTAATATTATTGTTGTTATCCAACATGGATTCAAAAGTGGCAGCTTTTATTACTCGGTTTTTAAGTGATATTCCGTTTAACTTTGCAGGAGATAAAAGCTTTTTTAAACCATTATTGTTAACTAGTTCCATACACTATTTTATATGATGTAAAAGTCTAAAATTTTGAATATTTCTAAAATAGGTGATTTACGGAAAAACTTTTCCATTTTACGGATTCTTATGTAAAATATTATCA
>NZ_JALAHD010000101.1 GCF_022712095.1 Chryseobacterium sp.
ATAATATCTTTGTGAACTTTAAATTTTAATACATAATATTATTATTTACCAATAAAACCCACTTAATATTTAGAAGACGAATTATAATAATAAGGTGAATAAAATCTAAGTTATATATGAAATTATTAGAAGGAAAAGTAGCACTAATTACCGGAGCTACAAGAGGAATCGGAAAGGGAATTGCAGAAATTTTTGCTAAAGAAGGAGCAAAAGTGGCATTTACTTACGCCGGATCTGTAGATAAAGCGAAAGAATTAGAATCTGCTTTAAGTTCTGTAACACAAATTAAAGGGTATCAGTCTGATGCATCAGATTACGATGCTGCCCAAAAACTGGTGGATGAGGTAATGGCGGAGTTTGGTCAGATCGATATTTTGGTGAATAATGCCGGAATTACCAGAGATAATTTATTATTGAGAATGTCCAAGGAAGATTGGGATACCATTATTAAAGTAAATTTAGATTCAGTATTTAACCTTACCAAAGCGGTTATCAAGCCAATGATGAAGGCTAAATCAGGATCTATTATCAATATGACTTCTGTAGTAGGAGTAAAAGGAAATGCAGGGCAGGCTAATTATGCGGCTTCAAAAGCAGGTGTGATCGGATTTACAAAATCTGTAGCATTGGAGTTAGGATCAAGAAATATCCGTTGCAATGCTATTGCTCCTGGATTTATTGAGACGGAAATGACAGCTGTTCTGGATGAAAAAACAGTTCAGGGCTGGAGGGACGGAATTCCATTGAAGCGAGGAGGAAAGCCGGAAGATGTAGCTAATGCTTGCGTTTTCTTTGGAAGTGATATGTCTGCTTATGTTACAGGACAAGTGCTGAATGTGGATGGTGGAATGTTAATGTAAAATATTCATTTGATATAAAAACTCAGGCTCCAAAGAAGCCTGAGTTTTATATACATTTTTTATAAATCTTCCGAACCTGAAGATCTCCCAACCCCAACGCTCCAAATTCCTCCTGAAATTTTTCAAAAATTAAATTAAAATCTGTAATTCCATTTTCCATTACACTTTTAATAAAACCTTCCGGATTTTTATTAAGGTAAGTATCAATCACCTCTTTTAAATGGCGAAAACAGTGAGAGATATTTTCAGAGAACTTTTTTAAAGAATCCATGTCTTTATGTTGAAATGCTTTCCAGAGGCTGAGTGCCATTTCAATATCATTTTTATAAAATAAAACTCTGGATTCCATTGCTTCTTTCAAATCCGAACTGTCTGAAGTAGAAAAACCTTTCCATTTTTCAGAGGCTTTTGGAAATATTCTGTAGATCTTTACATTCTTATTATCAGAAAGCAGAAATAGACAGAACCATAAATTAACCTGACAAAACAAATCATCCTCAAACCATAGATTTATTTCAGAACCTTCCGGAATATTTACAATTTCTTCTAACTTGGGAAATACCTTATCATAATAATTACTCTGTTCCGTATGATATTCTTTGGAAATAAATTCGGCTCTCATTCTACAGAAATCTTTCAGGTTATCAGCCTGTAAGGGACCTGTTATTAAAGCTTCTCTGAAAATAATGAATTCACCACTAATAGAGGTTTCTTCCAATTGTTTGGCAAGGCAGTCTCCGTTAAGTATATTAAACATTCTAATGTTAATCTTTAAATATCTGATTTTCCTGTTCCTGAACTCTGATAAAAGTGGTTCTTTTTGATAATTCCTTTAATTTTGAAGCTCCGACATAGGTACATGTAGAACGTACACCTCCTAAAATATCTTTTACCGTTTCAGAAACTGGACCTTTATAAGCTACTTTTACGGTTTTTCCTTCCGAAGCCCTGTATTCTGCAACGCCACCGGAATGTTTATCCATAGCTGTTTTAGAACTCATTCCATAAAATAACCTGAATTTTTTTCCGTTTTCTTCGATAATTTCACCACCACTTTCATCATGTCCGGCAAACATTCCGCCTAACATCACAAAGTCTGCACCCCCGCCGAAAGCTTTGGCAACATCTCCCGGTACTTTACAGCCGCCGTCTGCAATGATATGACCGCCTAAACCATGGGCAGCATCTGCACATTCAATGATAGCGGACAGCTGAGGATATCCTACACCGGTTTTTATACGGGTGGTACATACGGATCCGGGACCAATGCCTACTTTAATAATGTCAGCGCCTACTAAAAGAAGTTCTTCTACCATTTCGCCCGTTACAACATTTCCTGCTATGATGATTTTATCAGGATAATCGGCTCTTGCTTTTTTGACGAACTGGACAAAATGTTCAGAATAGCCATTCGCTACATCAATACAGATGAATTGAATTTTTGGATGCTTTTCTATAATCTGCTTGATTTTCTCTTCATCAGCTTTTCCTGTTCCGGTGCTTAAAGCGATATACTGATAAATGCTATCAGATTGATTGTCCAGAAACTCGCTCCATTCTTCTACAGAATAATGCTTATGAATAGCTGTAATAATTTTTTCCTTAGCCAGCTCTACCGCCATTTCAAAAGTTCCCACAGTATCCATATTGGCGGCAATCACGGGAACTCCTTTCCATTTCTTTTGTGTATGACGGAAATTAAATTCCCGGTCCAGATCGACTTCAGAGCGGGATTTTAAAGTGGAACGTTTAGGACGGAACATTACATCCTTGAATCCTAATTTTATATCGTGTTCTATGCGCATTTCTTCATAATTATTTTGTTGATCAATTAAAGTTAGCAAATAATCTTAAATGTAGTATTTTTGAACCCATGGATTTTCCTGTAACTTTTCAAGTCTTCGGTAAAACGATATTGGCTCATCCTCTTTTTGAAACATTGGGAATGTTTATGGGAATGCGATATTACTATTACCTGAAAAGGAAATCTTCCGAAAAATTATCTTTCAATACATCTGCAGCGGTATTGATCGGGGCAACAGCCGGAGCGCTTATAGGTTCTAAACTTATTGGAAATCTGGAAAATCCATATACTTTTCTTGAGAATTTTTCTTTCAAAAGAATATGGTCTAACAATACTATTGTAGGAGGGCTTGCTTTTGGCTTAATTGGAGTGGAGCTGGCTAAGAAAAGTGTCGGGCATAAAGAAAGCACAGGAGACCTTATTGTATTTCCTTTAATTCTTGCTATGATCATTGGCCGGATAGGATGTTTTCTTACGGGGATTTATGAAGAAACTTATGGAATTCCGACAGACTCTATATTTGGAATGCACCTGGGAGACCAGTATTTAAGACATCCTGTTGCTTTATATGAAATCGTATTTCTGATTATGATGTGGATTTATTTAAGGCTTATTCAAAAGAAAAATAAATATCCGCAGGGCTTTATTTTTCAGATATTCATGTTGTGTTATTTTACATTCAGGTTCTTTTTAGATTTTATAAAGCCTCATGCCTATATTGTTGGGAATTTGGGAACCATACAATTAGTATGCATATGTGTAATTATTTACTACATTTATAAAATTAAAAACACGTTAAACTATACCCTCAAAACTATTAAATCATGAAGTTTTTAACATTACTCGAAGTAGGTGATCTCACAGGGCTGGTTGTAATAATTGTTGTAATCATTATTCTTGTTGCCTTATTTATATCGTTTATTGTCACTCTTTTCGTTAAATTGATTTATGAATCTAAAAATGATCAAAAATTTTCAAAGAAACAGTTCATTCAGACGATGGTGATATGCCTTTTAGTCTGTGGATTGATCAGTGGATATGTTTGTGGTGGAATTTAAAATACGATTATGCCGGTAAGAGATTATACTTATTACGATTATACAATAAGCCTGTGTCCAGAATGTCTGAAGAGAGTCGGGGCAAAAATTATTATAGAAGGAGAGGAGGTATTGATGACCAAAAGGTGTCCCGACCATGGATTTTTTAAAACTAAAATAGCTTCAGATGTCAATTACTATAAAAATATAAGAAATTATAATAAGGCTTCCGAAATGCCACTACATTTTGGGACAGAGGTAGAATATGGCTGTCCGTATGATTGTGGACTTTGTGTGGACCATGAACAGCACAGTTGCCTTTCCATTGTTGAGGTTACAGACCGCTGTAATCTGACTTGTCCTACCTGCTACGCGATGTCCTCACCGCACTATGGAAGTCATAGAAGCCTTGAAGATATAGAAGCTATGTTTGATCTCATTGTGAAAAATGAAGGTGAGCCGGATGTGGTTCAGATCAGTGGAGGAGAGCCTACTATCCATCCTGAATTTTTTAAGATAATGGATATTGCCAAATCCAAGCCGATCAAGCATCTTATGCTCAATACCAATGGTATACGAATTGCGAATGATCCCGGATTTGCTGAAAAGCTGGCTACCTATGCTCCTGAATTTGAGATTTATCTTCAGTTTGATTCTTTCAAGCCGGAAGTTTTAGAAGATTTTCGTGGAAAAGATCTTACAGAGGTAAGGATGAAAGCATTAGAAAAACTGAATGCCTTAAATCTTTCCACTACTCTTGTGGTAGTTCTTCAGAAAGATAAAAATATTGATGAAATCGGAAAGATTATTGAATTTGCTCTCAAACAGAAATGTATAAGAGGAATCACTTTTCAGCCTGTGGAAATTGCAGGAAGAAACCGAAAAGATTCCACTCATGAAAAGATTACTTTAACTGAAGTAAGACAGGAAATTCTTAATCAGTTTTCTATATTAAACCCTGATGATATTATTCCGGTTCCCTGTAATCCGGATGCATTAGCCATGGGATATATTCTGAAACTTGAAGGAGAGACAATACCTTTAACAAGATATATTAATCCGGCCGATCTGTTGAATAACGAATCTAAAAATACCATTGTATATGAACAGGATAAAGGATTGCAGATGCAGTTGCTGGATATCTTCAGTACCGGAATTTCAGTAGATAAAGTAAAACCTAAAGTAAATCAGTTACTTTGTTGTTTGCCGGAAGTTTGTGCTCCTAATTTGGACTATGATAATTTGTTCCGGATCATTATTATGAACTTTATGGATGCTCACGATTTTGATGTAAGGGCCGTTAAAAAATCCTGTGTTCACATTGTGAATAAAGATATGAAGCTGATTCCTTTTGAAACAATGAATCTGTTTTACAGAGATGATAAAAAGAAGCATCTCGAAGAACTGAGAAAAGAAGACAAGATTCTTTTTTAATAAAACTCCCGGATTATTAAGTCCGGGAGTTATATTTAATGATAGCGTTAATTGTCAAAATTCATTACTTCCTCCAGCGTTTTCATATATTCGTAGGCTGTCAGATCAAATTTTACTGGAACTACGGAGATATATCCATTAGCCAGGGCAGTTTCATCAGCATCTTCAGAATCATCCATATTATTGAAATATCCTGTCAGCCAGTAGTATTTTTTCCCATGAGGGCTAATTCTTTCATCGAAGCTTTCTTCCCATTTGGCATGAGCCTGTTTGCAGACTTTAACTCCTTTTATTTCTTCTTTAGGAAGTTTGGGGATATTGACATTAAGAACAATTCCTTTCGGCATAGGATTTTCAAGAGTTCTTCTGACAATATTCTGAATAAATTCCTTGGACTGAAGAAAATCAGCGTCCCAGCTAAAATCCAGTAATGAGAATCCTATAGCTGGAATCCCTTCTACTCCTGCTTCTACAGCAGCAGACATCGTTCCTGAGTAAATTACACTGATAGATGAATTAGATCCATGATTAATCCCCGAAACTACAAGATCCGGTTTTCTTTTCAAAATTTTATCCAAAGCCATTTTTACACAGTCAACCGGAGTTCCGCTGCACGAATAATCCGATTGAGGCCCTTCAAGATTTACTTCTTCGAAACTTAAAGTAGAGTTAATTGTAATGGCATGTCCTTTTCCACTTTGAGGAGAATTGGGAGCAACCACGATTACTTCTCCGATTTCATTCATAAAATTGACAAGATTTCTGATACCAGGTGCTGTAATTCCATCATCATTAGTAACCAGAATAAGCGGTCTTTCCATAAAAAATATTTTAACAAAAATACTTAAAACTATTCGATATTTGCGAATAAGGTATTAAATTTGATAGTTTGTAACACTAATTTAATTGTTACTACTAATAATCAGGATACTTAAAAAATAATAAAATATATTACAGACTTATGTGGAAAAATTTTAAGCTCAATAAATTTTTGCTCCTAATACCGTTAACAAGTCTTATTTTTTGTTTCAATTCACCTAAAAATGATGATGAAAAAATGCAGACGATAATGGTGAGTGTGAAAAATACACTATCATATTTGCATTATAGTCCCAAGCCTATCAATGATGCCTACTCCAAAGATGTTTATAAACAATATTTCGAATTGGTGGACCCTGCCAAGAGATATTTTTTACAATCTGATATGGATGAGTTCGCAAAACATGAGACCAAGCTTGATGATTATCTGAATCTGGGTGATCTTACTTTCTATAAACTTACAATTGACAGACTGTATCAAAGAGTAGATGAAATTGATAAAATTACTCAGGATATCTTTAGCAAACCTATTAATCTTGAAGAAGATGAATCCCTGACACTTGAGCCTAAACTTAAAAAAGTTCCGGCTAATAAAGAGCAGCAGTATAATGAATGGAGAAAATTTATTAAATACAATATCCTTCAGGAAATAGAATCTTTGAACAGTAAGGAACAGGCGCAGAAAGAAAAAAAGGATTCCGTACAGAAATATAAGCTGAAAGATACTATAAAGCTGGTAGTTCTTACTCCCGAGCAAAAGAGAGTAAAAGCAACTGATGAGGTTAAAGATCTTGTAAAAGAAACATTTACAAGATTCAAAAAAAGAAAAAAAATGGATTGGTTTACGGTGTATATGAATGCATATACCGAGGTTTTCGATCCCCATACCAATTATTACTCTCCAAAGGATAAAGAAGATTTCGATACGAATTTTACAGGAAAAGTAATAGGAATAGGAGCAATCATCCAGGAGAAAAAAGGAAATCTTTATTTGGGAGCCCTGACCATTGGAGCCCCTGCATGGAAATCCAAGCAGCTTTCCGAAGGTGATAAAATCTTAAAAGTAAGATCCAAACCCAAAGATGATGCCGTGAATGTAGTAGGAATGCTTTCTGATGAAGCGGTGAGGTTAATCCGAGGAGAAAAAGGAACTCCCGTTACTTTAACCGTGCAGAAAAAGGACGGAAGTATTAAAGATGTTACGATGATCCGTGAAGAAGTGGCTATCGAAGATACCTTTGCAAGAAGTATCGTTGTTAATTCTCCGAACGGTAAAAAATATGGATTTATCAATCTCCCGAGCTTTAATGCTGACTTCGAAGATCCAAACGGAAGAAATGCTTCTGATGATATTAAAAATGAGATCACTAAGCTTAAATCTCAGAATATCGAAGGTATCGTTTTAGACCTTAGAAATAACGGTGGAGGCTCTTTAACCGAAGTAGGAGATATCATGGGGCTTTTCATGAAAGCAGGACCTTATGTTCAGGTAAAAGACGGAAATGGTAAAACCCAGACCCTTAAAAACAAAAATGAAACTCCTGTATGGACAGGGCCATTGGTTATTATGCAAAACGAACTTTCTGCTTCGGCTTCCGAAATCTTAGCCGGAGTAATGCAGGATTACGGCAGAGCAGTGATTGTTGGTTCCCCTCAGTCTTTCGGAAAAGGAACCGTACAGACATTTGTAGACTTAAACAGATTCTTAAATACCGAAGATGATTTTGGATCTTTAAAACTTACCATTCAGAAGTTCTACAGAATTACCGGAGAATCTACCCAGAGAAAAGGGATTGTATCTGATATTCAGATGAAAGACTTCTTTACTTATGCGGAGATAGGCGAACGTTATGATGATTATGCATTGGCGTGGGATAAAATCCCAAGTACTCCTTTCCAAAAAGTTAATTATTTTGATATCAAGGCTTTAGAAAGTGCAAGTGCAGCCAGGATGGCTAAAAATACCAATTACCAGTTGTTGTTAGAATCAGCACAATGGAGAGAAAAATTGGATAAAGAAGAAAGTATTACACTTAATATCAATAAGTTCAACGAGGTGATGAAGCAAAGAAAGGCTCAGATCGAGAAATTCAAAGTCTTGAATAAATTCGAAAACGGACTTCAGTTTGTGATGTATCCTGCAGAAATCGAAAGAGAAAAAAAGGATGAAGCGTTCAAGAAGAAATCTGAAATGTGGGTGAAGAACCTTAAAAAAGATCTCTACTTGCAGGAAGCCATGAATATTATCTCAGATATGAATGTAAA
This sequence comes from Chryseobacterium sp., assembly GCF_022712095.1. Lineage (GTDB taxonomy): Bacteria > Bacteroidota > Bacteroidia > Flavobacteriales > Weeksellaceae > Chryseobacterium. Next base: position 8,220 of record NZ_JALAHD010000101.1, read on the forward strand.
ACAATAGATTATAAAAAACCACTAATGAAAATTAGTGGTTTTTTTATTTTTATTAAAAGGGTTATTTAATTTCTACACATCCTACTCTTCCTCCTGCATTTCCTGTAGGCTGAGTATGGAAGTCATCCTTATCGGCATGAACAATAAGTCCTTTCCCTATAATATTTTTAGATTCATCAGTACATCCCAAACACCACTTATCAGTTTTAAATACTAATTTGGCGTTTCCGCTTCTATCTGCCACAAGATTTCCTATATCACCCATATGAAAGTGTTCTGCTCCCCATTTTCCATGGTCATTTTTACTTGGATTCCAGTGCCCGCCTGCTGAAGTTCCGTCCGCAGCAGAGCAATCTCCTTTTTCATGAATATGAACAGCATGGATTCCAGGAGTAAGGTTTGTCACATCAAGGTTCATCACAACCTCGTTTCCTTTTTGAGTGAACTTTGCTGTTCCTCCTGTTTGTGTTCCGCTTTTGGCCATTACAGAATAGGTTTTAGTGGTTCCACAAGAAACAGCAAATAAAGCGCATCCTATTAATAAGGCTAATTTTTGTGATTTCATTTTTTATAGTTTGGGTGGTTAATAATTTTTAAAGTTAAACATAAATTTTTAAAAGATTTTGAATAGGATTTATACTCAATAATAGGGACTTTGATCTAATCATATGTAAATTCTACCATA
>NZ_JALAHD010000102.1 GCF_022712095.1 Chryseobacterium sp.
GATATATATCACTCACTGTATTGGGATTTATATTGATTGGTATATGTATTTTTATGAAAATTAAAATTTAAGAGATGTTCAAATTATCATAGAAACTAACATTAAATTCCATAACCATGAAAAACATCATTTTATTTTTTCTAACCCTTTGCTATCTTATGGCATCGGGTCAGAAACCTATCGCTAAATTTTCTGTATCAGCGGAATCTCTTTCTTCTACAGAAAATAAAATCAAATTTTTAAGTACCAGTCTGGGGAATCCTACTTCTATTTCTTGGCATTTTCCCGAGGGAATACCTTCTACATCTACGATGGTTAATCCTATGGTTACTTACAGCAAGCCAGGGACTTATAAAGCAGAACTTACAATAACAAATTCAGAAGGTACTTCTATCGTTTCAGCAATTTTTTCGACTACTTCTGAGAAAGTTATTTATTTGAGTACAGGTAAAAATGACGATGGTTCTTTAATTACTTCTAACCCTCGAACTCCTGATACCAAATGGTGGTATACAGCTGCTGATGGCACGAGTGATTATCCTGTGACAAGAGTTCCTAGAAGTGGATGGAGTCTTGCAGACCTAAAAGATGGAATATATCCTAACAGTGTATGGTTTGCAACAAAAGATGCTGTTTACGGAGTACATACTTATACAAGAAATTTCACTCTTCCGAAAGATGGAAAACTTAATTTACGGTCAACAGCCACTAATAGAAATTGGGTTTATTTGGTTGAAAAAAAGACTGATGGAACGGAAATAGAGACTAAAATAGTAGAGACAGAACATCAGGAAAATTACAATGACCAAACTTGGTCAGGATATTATAATTCCTGGAATCCAAATGTTTTAGACTACCCCATAAAAGCAGGGAATTATGAATTAAAAGTAGTAATTGAAAATTTTACCAATTATATTGGTGGAATGAATCTCAATTCCAATATTAAATATCAGGATGATCCTGTATTTAATCCGGTTGCAGCATTTGCTGGTCCTGATAAAGCATGTTTAAACAAACCGGTTAAGTTTACTGCAGATTCATTAGGTAATCCTACTTCCTATTCCTGGGTATTTAAAAAGGGGTCAGACAGTATTACAGCAAGTGGACCCAGCCCCGAAATAACTTTTACTGCTCCGGGAAAATATGATGGAGAATTAACGGTAACATATACTAATGGACAAACTTCTACTTTAAGTATTGATAAGTATATAGAATTAACTGATTGTGATTTGACCCGAGCTCCTAACAGTTATATTTTTGATATAAATAAGGATGAATATAGTGGTTTATATATACCTACTACAAAAGCTTATGCAATGTGGCAGGATAATGAATATTTAAAAAATGAATCAGCACCTACGGGTAGTCCTTCTGTTTCTGTATATTGGGAAGATGTTGCAGGATTAATAGAGTCAGTTGATCTGGAAGGAGACAAAATCAAAGTAATGATTGACAAATTACGGGGTAAAGGAAATGCTGTTATTGCCTTACATTCGGGATCAAATGGTAATCATAAAGATCCGGTGCTTTGGAGCTGGCATGTATGGGTAACTGATGACCCTTCTGATGGTGTTAAATTTGGACATGGGTTTACTGGTGATGTTCCTACGAAACTGAGTGTTGTTGAAAGAAATATAGATGATGACCCTTTTTTACCTACTTTCATGGATAGAAATTTAGGAGCTACAAGCAATCACATATTGGGGCATGAATGGAATAGATCGGGAGGACTCATGTATCAATGGGGAAGAAAAGATCCCTTCCCTCCTCTGACTTTCCTGGATTATACTTATTATGACGTCTCGGGTTCTTTTAATGATTATGATATTCCTTTAACCTGGAGACAGGAACCTACTCGCCATAAAAAACGTCAAAGCAATGAGATTAATAAGAATATAGCCTATTCCGTATTGAATCCATTTACATATATCGATCCTGTTAGAGGAACGGAAGAGGAAAGCTGGCACTGGTTCGCTGCTCAAAAATTTAAAGAAACAGACAATAATGGACTTCCTGTTAATTATGATTTATGGGGAGATGCTACAAAAGGTAAATATGTGTCAGGAGGAATTGCACCTTACCAACTTAAATCACCTTTTGACCCTTGTCCGAACGGGTGGAGAGTTCCCTCTTACCGACATCAGGTAGATAGAATTCATTACAAATCGCCATGGGGGCGTGGTGATAATGGAGAAGATCGTGATTTTGGAGATTTTATAGATAAAATTGACATCAATAAAAATCCATTCAATAACAGTGTTAATTATGGAGGGAAATATAATGGGTTAAAACTTTATCCGGGTATAGGATATGATTTTTCGGGAATTACCGGAAAAAGTTATAGAAATATAGGACAATTCCCTTTTTCCGGAGCCTACTACGATTATTTTGCATTTAATGGAGGAGATAGTATTATTTATCAGGATAATAATTACCTAGGAACATTGTGGGGAGCAAGCCTAAATGGAGCTGCCCAGGCCAGCCATCTTAGGTTAATATTTGATGAATATGAAAAATTATATATAGGTTCTTGGGATATGACCGGTACATATATGGGATATCCTCTAAGATGTATGAGAGACCCTAATTTATTAAAAATAGGAGATTTTCCTACCCAATATATTGAGAGCATTAAAAAAAATTATAAAGAAGGACTGGAAAATCCCAATACTTATTTAGTAAAATCGGGGCAAACTGAGATAGAGATTCCAGTCAATAAAGCATATGCTGTTTATAATCAATATTTATCCAAGAATGGCTGGCCTCAGGGATCTTTATCAACTAATATCTATTGGACAACAAATAAACAACTTATTGAGAGTGTATCATTAAATGGTAGTGACGAAAATGCAAAAATCAAAGTAAAAATTAATAGTGCTCAAAAAGGAAATACAATTATTTCTTTACATATAGGTGCTAATGAGAATTCAAATGACCCGGTATTATGGAGTTGGCATATATGGGTTCCCAACGGGGATCCGGAAACGAATACCATTATTCATAGAACAGAGACTCCTTATCAGAATTTGGGTGATCACCTTGTAAATCCTACAAATACAGGATTAGCACCATTAAGTACGGAATTTATGGATAGAAATTTAGGCGCAATAGAAATGTTCCCCTTACTAAAAAACGGTACAACCCCTACAGAGGCGGAAAAAGCACAAGTGAAATTATCTCATGGATTACAATATCAATGGGGTAGAAAAGATCCAATTCCGTCGTTTCAGGATGTTTCAACTGTTTATAAGGGATCCAATACTACAGGAGTAATGACTTATACGGATATCAATAATGATATATATAATACCAATTATACTAAACCTTATTCAGATTATAGTGTAGTTGCTCAACTATCTGCCAATGATAAGAAAGCTCAGAAAATCAGTAAAATTTTAGAATACTCTGTTAATAATCCTTTCAATTTTATGTATAGTACAGGTCTCAACTACAAAGGAGAATCTTCTATAGATTGGATTTCCAATGAAAATGGATGGGCTCCTGACCGATGGGGGCATGCTAATAAAAAATCTCCATTTGACCCTTGCCCATCAGGATGGAGAGTTCCTGATACCTACTATGTGCAGGCATCCAATGACCGTAGAGCAGCAGATTTGGCAGCATATACAGACAGAGGGAACTCGCTTTGGTATAATGGGGATAATCTAATTGGTACTGTTTATGGTACGAAACAAGATAGTCAAGGTTATTTAAGTTCTAACTATAATGGACGGGTAGCACCCGGTAACTTAGGATTGATATTTGACAGAAAAGATGATGATGGTAACGGAGGATTTACACGAAATGAATTCAGGATAGGAGGATATCCTTTTAGTGGTATCAGAGGGAATAGCTTAACTTATAGAAAAGAAGTGGTGGGAGGAATATTTGGATTATGGTCTTCCAGTATTACCACACATGATACTTATTCGGGTGGAGTTTATTTATTAGGAAGACCTCTCGCAGCAAAAGGCTATTTAAGCCCTGCAACTTTTGCTTCGGGAAGAACATCTGATAGTATGCCACAGACAGCGATGAATGTTCGTTGTGCCAGAGATGAACCAAGATATATAGGGATTACTCGACCTAGTTATTTTCCTCCATCATTGGAGCCTATTACAGCTGTAGCGGCAACTGCTAAAGTAACACCAACCGAATCCATTCTTTCCGAATCTAATATTCAGATTTATCCTAATCCGAATTCAGGAGTATTTAAGATTTTGGTTACGGAATTTACTTCAGGTACTGTACAGATAGTCAATAGTTCAGGAACAGTAGTATTCTCCGGTTTATTCAAAGAAAATACAGAAGTAGATATCAATATGTAGAATCAGCTTCCAGGTATTTATTTTGTGAGAATAGAATCTGGCCAGCAAGTGGTCACTAAAAAATTTATAAAAAATTAAATTGATCTCACCTAACCAGAGCGAGGCGGCCTTTTAAGGCCGCCTCGTTGTTTGTGGGGAAGTTATTAGATTCTGAAAAAATAGGCATAATA
>NZ_JALAHD010000103.1 GCF_022712095.1 Chryseobacterium sp.
GAATTATGAAAAAACATAATCAGCACAATACTTATTAAATCATAATAATTTTATAATTATGGCATACTTTTTTCATATATTCACCAATACAATAAATGAAAAAAAAACTTATTAATATGATAAATAGACTTTTACTTTTAAGTATTATTTTGTTTGGGTTAAACTCAAACGCACAAGTTGGAATACAAACAGCCAATCCCGGAAGTACATTGGATGTTAGGGGGTCATTCGCAACACCATATAAAAATGTGACTGCTACTACTTATGACCTAGTAGCGACAGATCAATATCTTGATTTTAGAGGAACGGCTGCCGGTACATGGACTTTACCTGCTGCCCAACCTGCTCCAACAAATTTTGCAGGAAGAATCTACGAAATACGAAACGGAGGAGCTTTCGATCTTACTGTATTACCAAATGGTACAGAAACTATTGATGTCTCCAATGTATCAAACGGACAAAATCGCCTCACTATTCCTGCTGGATATTATGCGACTATCAAAAATACAGGAAATACTACAGGTACGACATGGGTAGTTACTTTACTCACAGCTGGAAATACAACTTCACAAGGCTCCTCAGGATTCAGTACCTCTATATTGGGATATACTCCTAAAAAAGCATCTCAAAGAACAGTGCCAGCAACTTTTTATGGGACATCAGTGGCTGAAAGAGGATGTAAAAAATGGGCTGGTAATGGTCACACTTATTGTGCTTATCAATTTGGAAATGCCAAAAATTTTTATGACACTTTTGATTTTGCAAGAACTGTGGGTGGCTATATTGTTACTATGACCAGTAATAATGAACGAGCCTGGGTAAACTCCAACATCCTGGCTGCTTCACCATCTGGATATTCTTTTGATCACAGTATCTGGATTGGATATAATAAAGTTGCTTATCCCGGAAACCCTGTTCAGTTCACATGGATTACCGGAGAAGACTGGGTGATCGATTGGAATACTTCTCCCAATTCTACTCCTCAAAACTGGTTTAATTCAGGAGAACCAAACAATGCTGGAGGATCTGAAGGATCTTGCCATATATTAGCAACTAACCGAAATACTGCAAGGAGGTGGAATGACTTAAATGGAACTAGCACAAACGATTCAGGAAATGCAGGTACTGACTTTGATCAGGTTATTCTGGAATTTAATGAAGATTAAATATTCATAAATAAACTAAAAAAATTTTCCTTTTACATGCCCTAAAAAGTCAGACTCTTTTTAGGGCATTTTTTATTATATGAAAAAATATGTTTAGTTTTTAATCTCACCTCTCGATACGCTTCACTCCGTTTCGCACTCGAGGTGACGCGTTATTTTTTTACTAGTAATTTATTAATAAAATTCCCAGTAAATTGATTCTCCGTCAGGTCGAGTGCTTTTCGAAATGTAATGGAGAAAAATGTATCGAGACCCTGTTGATTCTATTTCTTCTTTTTCTTTAATCAACTTACTTCCACTTCTGCTGCTTTGAGCATTAAGTAATGTAAATCCGTATTCTTTACAAATGGTTTCAGAAGCTCATTCCCCGGCCCATATATTGCCAGCTCTGCATAATCTCCTGTATGATCCATACTGATCCAGCCTACGGAATTATGTTTCTTCTGAATTTCCGAATATATTTTAAAGGGCAGTTTCTTATAATTATATAATCCGTCTTCCTGTTTTTCAAGACCAGTATAAAAGTCCAAAAGGTGCTTGGCTTCTTCATCAGCCAAACTAAATCCATTAGTTTCACGGATCCAACCTTTAACCTGCTGAAGATTAAAATCTGAATGAATAGCATTCAGAACGTACTCATTGGTATATTTGTAGTGGGAAATACTGTTGAAATTATCGGTAGCATTTGTACCGTACATCGTTCCCGGATTAGCATTTCCATGATCTGTTGTGATGATCACTAAAGTATTTTCATCTTTTTCTGCAAAGTCTAACGCTACTTTTATTGCTTCATCAAACGCTAGCTGATCATGAATAAGTGCTGCAATATCATTGGCATGTGCCGACCAATCCACTTTTCCTCCTTCTATTTGGAGAACAAATCCTTCTTTATGATCTTTCATCTGATCAATCGCTGTCTGAGCCATCTCCGCAAGTGTCGGAGTCTTTTGCAATTCCGGGATATTTTTTCTGTCAATAGAATAAGGTAAAGCCCCTGAATTAAAAACACCTAAAACTTTTTTCCCTTTTTCCAGTTTTTTGAGATCAGACCGATCTTTAAGAATCTGATATCCTTTCTGCTGATATATTCTGTAAACATCTTTTTTATCTTTTCTTTTTGCCGGATTAAAGAACTCGTCGCCACCTCCCATCATTACATCAAACCCAATTTCTGCATACATCTCTGCAATTTCAGATTCAGCACTTCTTTTTTCAGAATTGATACAAAAACCTGCCGGTGTTGCGTGAGTAATGGTTACTGTTGTTACACACCCCGCCTTTTTACCTGCTTTCTTAAATTTCTGCCATATAGGAAGATACCTTTCCCCATTTATTCCTACATTCAACACTCCGTTTCTAACCCTGAATCCACTTCCAAACGAGGAACTTGCCGCTGCCGAATCCGTTACGATAGAGCTGGCAGATGCAGTATCCACTAATGCTCTTGAAGCTTTATTCTCATGGTAAAGATTCATCCAGTTACTATTCCTTCCCAGCACATTTTGTGAATATAGATTGGCTATGGCTAAGGTGCCTGAACTCATTCCATCACTGATCATAAAAATAATGTTCTTAGCTTTTTTCCCATTTTTAGAAAACTGCCTTTTATCATTAGCCAGAAAATCCACAGGATTAATTGTAAAAAGACCGGATAACAATGCGGAACCTTTCAGAAATTTACGTCTGTCCATATAAATTCAAATTTTAAGGGCACAATATATTATTTATACTTATCATTTTAAATCATATTTTATTAAATAATTATGAATATAAAAACATTTCTTAGGATACGAATTATTTAGTGCCTGTGATTCTTGAAATTAATAAGATGTCCTGTAATTAATCCTATTGCTCCTAAATAAAGTAAGGGAAGATGAATTTCACATAGAAAGTCTATGAGTATAGAAATTCCTATCATAAAAACAGAAATCCAGAATAAAAATTTTAACCATCCGTCAGTAATATGTTTAGTAACTCTATAGACCACAATAATTCCAATGAGAAGAAAAGTCAGGTCTATATAAGGATTGTGCGATATTCCAAAAGGAATGATCATTAATAAAGGGAAAACAATACAGTGAATAAGACATAAAACAGCAGCAGAGATTCCAACTGCATCAAGAATTTTTGATTTCATAAGCGCGATGATAATTGATTTTAATTTTCTTATTGTAACTTTGTTGCAAAAGTAAACAGAAACCACAACTAATGCAACTTAATTGCAGTAAAAATGAAACAAACCCGAAATACCCACGCTAAAACAGAGATTCTGAACCTCATCAACAACTCAGAAACAGCACTTTCCCATACAGCTATTCAGGAGAAAATAGGAACCTTATGTAATCGTGTTACCATTTACCGTGTATTAGAGCGTCTTGAGCAGGAAGGTAAAATCCACAGAATTGTAAATGTAGATGGTGTGATTAATTATGCTAAATGCCGGCAATGCAGGGAAAGCAACCATAATCATAATCATTTACATTTTAACTGTGAAGAATGTCATTCCGTAACCTGTATAGAAAATATAGTTCCCGAGATTAACTTACCAGAAAACTTTCTGGCTAAAAGTTATAATTTTGTTGTAAGCGGAATCTGCCCAAAATGTTTAGCTGGCTAGTAAGCTGACTTCTTTTATTGTTCCCATCCAAGTTCTCTCATTTCACATTAAAAAGAGAACTATAAAACGAAATGACCTGCATAAAGAAACTTATACCGAAATACAATAATTTATTGAGCTGAAATAATAAGGCTCTTCTGAAAATAACTCTGCTGATTCACTCTTTAATCTTTTTCCAGGTATTTAATTTATCTACCTGCCAACCACCCTATAATTCATCAAAATATAAAAATCCATTACATTTACCATACATTCGATAATATATTTTCGTAAATTTCAACAAAAATTAATTATCATTACAAAATATATAATATTATGAAAATTGATATAGTAACTTGGGTAGTTAAAAAGAAGCAGAAAAAATTTAAGTTTACGAAATGCTCATATAGGGATAAACACAATCCACTTAGTCTTTTTACTTTCTTTAAATTCTGATTTTAAATAAGCTTTTTAACTAATAACTACCTGGGATGTCACAGTGGAAAATCAGAATTCAGTAATCGGATGGATATGGGCAGGACTCAGCATCCTGTTTCTAATTACTTTATGCATAATTATATTGGTAATACACCACCAGGAAAATATAAAAAAGAACAAACATAAAATAATTCAATTGGTTCGAAATGCTCAAACCGGATGTCTGGAAGAAGCTTTTTTCCTGCAGGAAAAAGAAAGGGAACGTCTGGCAGAAGAGCTTCATGACAATATATTATCCCGTCTTAATCTCATCCGTCTCAATACAGATATAAAAAGCAGTCACGAAATTAATACAGATCTAAAAAAATCCATGCAGCTTATAAGGGAATTATCTCATAACCTCACTCCTCCGGACCTGATGGAGATTGAACTTGCAGACCTTATTGGTGATTATCTGGAACAGGTTAACAGGAGTATAGAAATCATTTACCTGCACTATGGCTTAAAAGAATCCAATCTCAGCAGTGAAGTCAAACTTAACCTATTCAGAATTGTTCAGGAACTTATCACTAATATTTTAAAGCATGCCAATGCCACTAGCATCAATATATTATTAAGAATATCTTTAAAATATGTCATTCTTATAGTAGAAGATAATGGATGCGGGTTCTCTTCAAACGGAAGTTACCGTGGAATCGGTATACAAAATATACAGTCAAGAATCCGTCAGATCCGCGCTGTTTATAAGCTAAAAACCAACCCGGCAAAAGGAACAAAATATATTATCTGCACATCTGCCAAATCAAAACAAAAACTATGAAAATTAAGATCGGTATCGTCGATGATGATTCATTATTCGTACAACTATTAAAAAATCACATCAATAGCCATGAAAATTATGAAGTGGCATTCACTTCAAAAAACGGGTATACATTTCTTTCTGAACAGAATCCAGAGTCTATTGATATCCTTTTACTGGATCTGAAGATGGCAAATGGTGACGGAATAGAAGTAATGAATACTTTGTCTCAAAATGATAGCCTTGTAAAAGTCATTGTTCTTTCGGGCTTTTACAGACGTTCATTTATGGGTCAAATGCTCAAAATGGGAGCCCATGCTTTCCTCCCTAAAGAAGTAGAACTGGATGAACTCCCTAGCATAATTGATTCTGTATATTATAACGGGCATTATTTTTCCAATGAACAAATAGAGGTAATGAGAGGACAGTTATCTAATAAACTTCCTCAATTTCATTCACAGTCAAAAGATGATCTTACGGAAAGAGAAGTTGATGTCCTTAAATTACTATGCCAGCAACTAAGCACCAAAGAAATAGCAGACAAACTTTTCATATCACCTAAAACTGTGGAAACCCATAAAACCAATCTGATTATTAAGACCAGTGTAAAAAATACAGCAGGATTGATTATTTACGCAGTACAGAATGAGATTGTGGATGTGAATGAGATTGTGCTATTCGATAAATAAATTATTCTTCTGCCTCCTGTACCCTTCTAAACTCTCTTATATTCCGCCTTAGCATCCAACGGAAAAGTAGTTTACCGAAAATCTCATTCATCCGGGCAAAGTTTCCGTTTCCTATACCTAAGAGATGGATATAAGCAAAGCCATCTCTTTCGTACATCCTCATCGTTACGCTTCCTGAATGTAATAAATGCTCCCTAAAAGTAGTATTTATTATTTCAAGGGTTCTGTCATTATTTGTTGTATGTACGGGACCCAAAATCGCTGCATTGGCTCTTCCGTCATTAATTCTTCTTCCGAAAATACTGCCTCTTCCCCCAAGAACTGCTCCGGGTACAGTAAGACCTATGGGACAGTTCATCAGATAAGTATACATTCCAAGTGCATTAAAACCTGTCGTAACACGACCTATTTCTTCTGTAAATTCATAGGTATGAAAACGATCATTAATTCTGATTCCTGCCGATGCCCATATAGAGCGTATTGACCGGGGAATAAAATTTATATTTTGTAATAGAGCATAATATTTATTCATAAGATAAGTTTTAAAATCGATTGATCAAATCATAATTCATCTAAAAAATCAGGGAGAATCCGTAACAGAAACTCCCCGATTCTCAAAATTTTAAAAACAAAATATATTTTATGAAGCGCTTAGCATTTTGGCAATAGCAATAGCGTCTGACACGGTATCTATGCTATAAATCTGCATAACTCCCTGTGTAGTGGCCGCCTGTCCTAAAATATTCTGTTGGTTCTGCGCGTTCACTGCGTTTTCAAACATCAGCCCGGTAGAATGGGCTGCCGCCTGATAAACATTCCCTAAAGCCATTGCAGGTGCTTCTGCTACCACTTTTACATTAGATTGGGTAACAGCATCTGTGATCTGTTGATTAACTGTTTGTGACATGATTTTAATTTTTTGTGGGATTCATCATCCCGGTTAATAATACGTTGGGGATTGTATGTAAAAAAGAAAGGTTTATTTAGGATGCACTCAGCATTTTAGCAATAGAAATAGCATCTGCTATGGTATCCAGGCTATAGATCTGCATAATTCCCTGCGTAGTAGCCGCCTTTCCTAAAATGTTCTGCTGGTTCTGTGCATTCACTGCATTTTCGAACATAATTCCCGTAGAATGGGCTGCTGACTGATAAACATTACCTAAAGCCATTGCAGGAGCTTCTCCTACTACTTTTACATTGGATTGAGTCACTGCATGATCTGTTCATTGACATTTGTTGCCATAATTCTGATTATTTTAATTTGAGTTAAGAGTAAAAACAGCCGGATTTTCCGACTGTGGTTATTGTTTTAATTCCACTTCTGTTATGAAGCACTTAGCATTTTAGCGATAGCAATCGCATCTGAAACAGTATCAATACTGTAAATCTGCATTACTCCCTGTGTAGTAGCTGCCTGTCCTAAAATATTCTGCTGATTCTGTGCATTCACTGCATTTTCAAACATCAGTCCTGTAGAATGGGCTGCTGACTGATATACATTTCCTAAAGCGAGTGCAGGTGCTTCTGCCACCACTTTTACATTGGATTGAGTCACTGCGTCTGTGATCTGTTCATTAACATTTGTTGCCATGATTTTCTTTAATTTAAAAGTTTAAAAAACACAATCGGACTTTCCGACTGGTTGAACCGGAATCTGGTTATTAAATAAATGGATATAATTCTTTTATTAAGATGCACTCAGCATCTTGGCAATGGAAATAGCATCCGATATGGTATCAATACTGTAAATCTGCATTATTCCTTGAGTAGTAGCAGCCTGCCCTAAAATATTCTGCTGGTTCTGTGTATTCACTGCATTTTCGAACATGATTCCTGTGGAATGGGCCGCTGCCTGGTAGACGTTTCCCAAAGCCATAGCAGGAGCCTCTCCTACCACTTTGACGTTTGATTGTGTCACTGCATCTGTGACCTGTAAATTAACTGTTTGTGCCATAATTTTTAGTTTTTGTGAGAACGGGTCTCGGTTAATTAATTATTTCTGAATCTTTGAATAAGTTTTTTTCCCCCAATAACAGGATGCTGTTCTTGGCTGTTGACGTGATATATACAATGAGATCATATTATTTTAGGGAAGGGTTTAACAGCATCCATGATTGGGTATTTTGTAATTTGTTTATGTATTATTTGTCAAAACGACCTTTTCTTAGGGCTCCTATTTCCTTATATCTTATTTTTTTAGCCACCAGTTTTTTAGCACTCATCATTGAATTTCCCATTGAAAGTTGAAAATCTTTCTGCTGGGTCAGTACAGACTGTTCGAACATTAATCCTGTTGAATGTGCATTAGCCTGCAAAGAGATGCCTGTAGATACGGCAGCGGACACTGCTACTACTTCCGTATTTATTTCGTAATTGTTATTTTCCATGAGATATAGTTTTTAAGATGATTATCGGTTGATATTGGTGATTCTTGATTGTATCTTAATTAATTTTTCTGCTATCTTAAGTTCCTTTGCTTTTATTTTTTCTTTAGAAACATCATGCATATGTTTCAGCTGTTCTTCATAATTGATAGCCGACGGATTTATTACAGATGCAGAATTATTCACCTGCTGCTGTTTTACGGCTTCTTCCAGCTTTTCCAGTAAGGGGGCAAGAGATTTTAGAGTTTCCCTGGTCGCCTTATCTTTGATATACTGAATGATCTCATCTTCATGACTAAGAATAAATGACGGAATATCGCTCTGTTTTTCCTGTAGTTTTTTTTCTTCTTCCTCATCGGGAGCAGGAAGATATAATTGTTGGCCGGTATCCATAATGAGAATAATTTAGATCATATAACCAATGAAAGCACTTGCTGCCGTCCAATCCGTATTTATATTCTGAATAACATTACTTCCTACAATCTCCGTAGAAATATTTCCGGTTATTATAATAGCAGTAACCAGTTCTTTCAGTTCATCCAAGGGAAGCTGCAAAACATAGTCTTCTGAAAATAATACAGGTAAAGTGGGATTTAATGTATTTTCATTGACTACAATATCCAGAATTTCCTGGCAATAGTGAGCAATAAGCTTTGACCCCTCAAATTCCAGTTCTCTTTTGAGATCAATTATACTATTTTGTGAAGTAATGAGATCTGCAAGGCTACTGACATCTATATCATGGGTAGCATACATAGCTTCTCCTGTATTGGAAGGGGTAATGGTAATATCAACTTTTAAAATGCTTTCAGCTTTTTCTAAATTAACAGTAAGAAGCTTAGAATCTGCCTCAGGATCAGCAATACTATTTAAGGTGTTCAAAGGAAGTATCCTTACATTACAGAAAAAATTTTTAGCATCATCTAGTTTAATCATTACTACTGTAATTCCTGTAGCTTTATCTTTAGGCTCAATTACGAATGACTGATAAGAAATATACCTCTTATTCTTATTGATACAATTTACAAACCTGACTGTAGGATTGATATTAATGTCAGCCGTTTGCAAGCCAAATACGATCCGTCCTAAATTATTTTCCGGTTTTTTCATACTGAAATAATTGGTATCACTACTTCTCTGAAGAAAAAAACTTTCATTCAGTTCCTGCAAAGATCTCAGATTTAAAACTTTAGCAGGTTTAAGTTCATTTAAATAGCTCATAGGTTATATTTTTAAGTTGATTAAATAATCGGGTTATTACATTAGATGCGGGCTTTTCTACTTCTGAGGGAAGATCAGATGTTTCAATGATAGGTTTTACGATAGGTTCCGTTAGTTTTATCGTTTTAAGTACAGTAGTTCCCGCTGATTTTGGTACAGTATAAATATCTTTTTCCACGGGATCATCTTTTAGAGGGTTTTCTTCTTGATCAGATACTATCAGTCGTTTTTTTTTTCAGGATCCGCCAAAGGTTCATTAGCAGGAGCTTCATTCTCTGATTGACCGGTTTTTTCGTTACCTGTAGGAACTCCTGAAGAGATTTTGGACTTAACTTCAGCATAGTCACTCACAATTTTAAACAGATCCCTTATTACTTCATTTCCATCCGTGGCAGCTTTGTCCAGTACTGTATCTTCACTCCCGCTTTCTTCTCCGAAAAGAGATGGTTTATGATGATATGTTCCGTAGGTCAGAATATTGTTAGCCAGCCTGCTTATCGCAATGAGCCCTAACTGTTCGAATCCTTTTAAAAAAGACTGTAAATCCTGAACCATCATTCCTGTTGCCTGATCTTTCATGATTGCGGAAGCACCGGTCATAGGAGAAGTAGCTGGAGGAGAGAGTACCGCCTCATTCACAAAGGCCGCTGATTTTTCTGCCGGGGTGGTAGGCTTAACAGCTGTGGTGGTAGCTGCTGTATTTGCATTCGTGCTGGTATCCATTTTTTTAACATTTTAGAATTAGCCTTTTAAAATTTTAATAGCATCTGCAACAATCGCAGGGTTGAGCTGATTAAGATTCTGCTGGTTCGTCACTGAATTCTGAATGGATATTCCACTGGCATGAGTAGCCATTTGATAAAGCATGCTCATGGCCTGTGCCGGAGATTCTCCCAACACTGTTACATTAGTCTGCGTTACCGCATCTGTAGTCTGGTTGTTTACTGTATCTGCCATATTTTTGGTTTAAATGGTTAGTTTCGTTTTTACTAAGGGATTTCTTTTCCCTTTGTCTTCAACAAATTTCTTAAACCCGGACAACTTAACAGTCGGGGAAAAAACTGATTTTTCAAAAGTAAGGGTAATCTCTCAAGTGTGAAATGATAATCAGCCCAACTGCCCCTAATAGTTGGCAAGCTATTTAAAAACTGTTTAGATATTCTGAGTATTAATAGGGATATATATTAAAGAGCTGTTATCAACAGTAGTTGTCCCTGATCTATAGTATTAGAGGACTTCATATAGGGATTATAAATAATGAAAGCCGCAAAATTTGCAGCTTTTTACTGATTGTTTTTTTATGTTATTTTACTTTTTCCAGCAGATACAGCTTGGCACCCGAAAATGCCAGCTTAGGCATCAGATTGCCTTCGAGGACCATAGTTTTATTATTGATATCGATCACAGAAATATAATTATTGGAATTATACTCAATATAATTTTCCTTTTCTTTAGTGACAGGATTTTTTCCGAACTCCATAGAATATTTTATCCAGTCTTCTTTGTCTGAGCTGCAATGTACGGGCTTAAATCTGGATTTTTTAGTCTTAAAAATAATCTGGTCAAAACTTCCATCAGCACAATCTGAAGTAAAAGAGCTTTCCGGGATTTGATCTTTGGAAAAATCTTCAAAAGAACCTTTATAAACACCTACTACTTTCCAGGTACCGTCTAAGCGGTCTTCATCAATTTTCCCTTTGGCTTTGCTTACAGCCCAGCTGATTCCTTTGACGGTTCCCTTTACCGCCTTATAACTTACATTTACAGCTCCTTTCACCACTTTTGTTGCAGTAGAGACTACACAGGAATTCAATATTAAAAGTGCTGAAGCCAGCAATAGTATTTTCTTCATCATTAATTTATTAAGAATGTGCGAAGATAGTATTTTAAAAAATGCTCAGATCATATTGTTTTACCAAATCCAGGATCATATGATATCCTGCCAATGAGTTTCCATGCCGGTCTAAAGAAGGGCTGAAAACTCCAATTCCTATTTTCCCGGGAACACTTACCACAATTCCTCCTCCTACACCGGATTTACTTGGTAAACCTACAGTTCTGGAATATTCTCCACTAAACTCATACATTCCGGCTGTAAGCATCTGGGATTCTATCAATCTCGCCATTTCAGCATTTTTATAGGTAGTATCACCATCAAAACGAACACATTGATTGGCAAAAAAATAGCCTATTTTAGCTAAATCTTCAGCCGTGAGTTCAATAGAGCATTGTCTGAAATAGTTATCCAGCTGATCTTCATTTCCTGAAATCAAGCCGTTATTTTTCATTAGGTAAAACATTCCACGGTTACGATGTCCGGTAGACTTTTCGGATTCATAAACCGATTTGCTGTATTCTATCGTGGGATTTTTGGTGATATACCTTACCATATCCAGAATCTTAAGAAATGGTTTTTCACCTTCTCCTGAAATTAAAGAAGTAGTAAGAATCGCTCCGGCATTCATCATCGGATTAAGCGGCTTACCCATTGTTTCAAGATTGGCAAAATGATTAAAAGGCTTATCGGATCCGTAATATCCCATTTTATCAAAAATATCTGCCTCTCCCCTTTCATTTACAGCAATCATTAAGGCAATTATTTTAGAAATACTCTGCATGGTAAATTTCTTACTGACATCTCCTGTATTGAATACTTTACCATTTTTGTCTACTACTGAAAAAGCAATAGATTCGGCATTCACTTTGCCCAGCTCAGGAATATAATCGGCTACTTTGCCCTGTTTATAATAGGCTCTGTTCTTTTCTAAGATAGTATGTAAAGTTTTTTCAGAAATCGTTGAAAGATCTGCTGTTTTCTGGGCATTTACCGCTGTATTTAAGAAAAGGAATCCTGCAATAAAAATTCCTTTTGCAGACCAGACCATATTATTTTTTTTCATCATTTAAATATTTTCAAATAAAATGTAGTAATAAAACCTAAAAACAAAGATAAACTATTTTCTTATTTATAATATTTTTTCAGATCCGATATCATTTTTATCCTGAATTCTTCAGCTTGTGATCTCCGCATCATCAATGCATAGGTATTATTAAACCCTAAGGGTTCCAGCCATTGGATCCCGAACTGTTTTTCAAATTCAGAATTTACATATCGGTAAGTTTTCTCCGGGCTTTGGGTTACCTTTTTAATGGTTTCTTCCGCAGGTTTCAACAATACCAGAAGTCCTGTCCCTGTATACTCAGGATAGAAATCAATAGCATCACTCGTTAAGGCATCAAAACAGATTTTTGTTCCTCCAAGTCCCGTTTTTGTTTCTACTTTATAGTCTGTATATCCTTCAATTAAAATTTTATACATAGCTGCCAGAATATATTGTTCTCCAAAAATCTTTGACCCTATTCTCACCGTTTTTGAATTTCCTTTCCTGGAGTTTCTATAGAGTTTATTTTTAACTAAAAAATCCTTTGCTATTCTTTCAGGAGTCTGATTAAGATAATCTGATTTATAATTCAGATCCGTCATAATGGAATCATTAAACTTTCCTGCTAGCAGGTTCAGTGTTTCTTCCAGCCCGGGAAATCTGGCTAACGTTTTTGTTTTGATAATCGGTGCAGCAAAATAAGGAGGAAATATCTTTTTATCATCCTCCAGCACATACAGATCAAAGGCTTTGATTCTTCCATCTGTGGAATACCCACTGATCAGGTCCAGTTTTTTTTCATAGGCCGCTTTATACATAATGGCATCGTTTACAACCAGCGGATGGGCGTCTATCCCATAGACAGAACGGAGACCAAGATCACCATCCTGCCTTCCCATAAACTCAGGAGTAAATCCTGCCTTGAATTGAGTATCAGAGTCCACAGACCATATATAACCGATCCCTATGACAATCAAAAGAGCAGGAATTATATATTTAAGCTTTTGAAATAAATTATACCCCAATCTTTGCACTACTGCAATTGCCTGATCAAGCACAACAGCCAGTAATGCTGCGGGAATAGCACCGGCCAGAATCATATTGGTATTATTAAGAGAAATTCCTCCAAAGATAAACTCCCCCAAACCACCTGCTGCTACAAATGAAGCCAGTGTTGCCACTCCTATAGTAATTACGGCAGCGGTTCTTATTCCAGCCATGATTACAGGCATTGCCAACGGAAGTTCTACTTTAAAAAGAAGCTGTTTTTTATTCATTCCCATTGCCTGGGCAGCCTCAGTAACCGAAGGGTCTACTCCGGTTATTCCTGTGTAGGTATTACGGATAATAGGTAAAAGTGCATAGATCAGTAATGCAATAATTGCAGGCTTAGCCCCAATCCCAAAAACAGGAATCATAAAGCCTAACAGGGCAATACTTGGAATAGTCTGTAAAATACCGGCAATTCCAAGAACAGAGCCGGAAAGTATTCTTTTACGGGCAATAAGTACTCCGACAGGAACACCAATAATTATAGCTATGAGTAAAGATAAGAAGGTCAGCCCAAGATGCTGCATCACCTGGATCTGTAATTTTTCCTGCTGTTCTATGACAAACTGCCAGAGGCTTTGCTTCATATAATCTTTGTTTTTCTGTATTCATTAAATGCTTTAATCAGCATTTCATAGTATACTGTATTCTTATGATCTGAACTTAATATTTGTAAGGCACTCCAAACGCTTATATTTTCAGGAAAATTAAATGTATAATGGGTATTTTCCGTACCTATAAAAGCTTTAACATCTTTCAGGGTTGCCACTTTGTATTCCAATAAAAGGCGGTTTTTAGCAAAAAAATCACTCACAAAATCATTTTCAGGATAGTACAGCATTTCTTCGGGACTTCCTGCCTGAATAATTTTTCCTTTATCCATCAGACATATACGATGACCTAATTCAAAGGCTTCCTGCACATCATGGGTAACGAGGATAATGGTTTTATTTTTCAGTTCTTCCAATGATTTAAATTCAGAATGAATATCCGCTTTGGTAATATTATCCAATGCTCCGAAAGGTTCATCCATCAATAAAACAGGAGTGTTGGCTATCAAAGCCCTTGCAATACCGACCCTTTGTTGCTGACCGCCGCTTAATTCATGAGGAAACCGGGAAAGCAGGTCTTCTGAAAGATTAAGTTTATTGAGAAGTTCTTCTGTTCTTTGGAGGGTCTTTTTTTTATCCCATTTCAACAAATCAGGAACTACAGCGATATTCTGCCGAATGGTATAATGAGGAAATAATCCGGAATGCTGCATCACGAAACCTATTCCCATTCTAAGATCCTCTGCTTTCTGATTGCGGACATCTTTACCATCAATTAAAATGGCACCGGTATCAGATTCTACAAGACGGTTAATCATTTTTAAGGTAGTGGTTTTGCCACAACCGCTTGTTCCCAGCAATACTAATATTTCCTGATCACGTGCATGAAAAGAAATACTGTCTACTGCCTTTTTTCCGTTAAAGCTTTTCGAAACTGAATCAACTGTAATCATAGCACACAAATTATCGGGCCAGTCTTATTCCTGTAAACTGCCATTTTAAATAGGCCTGAAAAAAATTACGATAGGTATTCCTGCTGTGGCCGGGAGGTGTCACTTCAGAAGCTCCGCGCAATACCATTTGATTCACCATAAATTTACCATTGTATTCTCCTACCGCTCCTGCTTCTTTTTTAAAATGGGGATAAGGCAAATAAGCCGAGTTGGTCCATTCCCAACGATCTCCCCAATTAAAATCCCGGGATGCCACCTCCCATTCCTCTTCAGTAGGTAAACGCATTCCTTTCCATGAAGCATAAGCGGAGGCTTCATAAAAGTTGATATGACAAACCGCTTCATTCGGATCCACTTCCTGTAATCCGTGCAGAGTATAATTCACCCATTTCCCTTCTATATAATGCCAATACAAAGGAGCTTTTGCCTGATTTTCTTTTACCCAGTCCCAGCCTTCGGCATGCCAGTGTTTAAAATCAGTATAGCCTCCCGCTTCCATGAATTCCAGATATTCCTGATTCGTCACCAGATGATTTGCTATTTCAAAATCTGTAAGATATACTTTATGCCTACTGAGTTCATTGTCGAAACAGAATCCTTCACCTTCAAAACCTATTTCGTAAATTCCTTCGGAGAAGCACATCATTTCTGCATTTGCGGAAAACAGTTTCTTAGATTTTTTTTCTTTTGTATAAGCCGGAAAAAGAGGATTGTGACCTAAAATGTATTTAATGTCCATCATTAAAAGTTCCTGATGCTGCTGCTCATGATTCAATCCTAATTCAAGTAACGGTTTAATAGCTTCTGTCATAAATTCACTTTCCAGAAAAACTTTCATGTGTTTATCTACATATTTACGGTATTCATAAACATCTGAAACCGAAGGACGGCTGAGGTTTCCCCTATCAGTACGGATCACTCTTGCCCCGATAGTTTCATAATAACTGTTGAATACAAAATTATATTGTCGATCAAAAACCTGATAACCTGGAAAATTGGGGAGTAATACGAATGTTTCTAAAAACCAGGTGGTATGGCCCAGATGCCATTTCGGAGGACTTACGTCTACAAGCGGCTGTACAACATAGTCTTCTATTTCTAAGGGAGCACAGATCTTTTCTGAACGGCTTCGGATCTGGAGGTACTTTCCGATGAGATTTGGGGTAATTATTTCTGGTATCATATTTTTATTTTTAGGTGTGTGATCGTAGTATTTATTATTTTTCCTCTTAGATTAGACTAATTATGAAGATCCGGGAAGTATGAGGATAGGATCAGATTTTTGTTTGTTTTGGTTCTTCTTGATGTTGTATCCTGAATTCATCTAGCTTGAATCTATTCTGATATTGATTTATATTATTTTGTTTCCCATACAGAGTCGATAAACCAGTTTTTGGAATCTCTAATTTCTCCGATCATTTTAAAATCTGACTTACGGCTAAGTTCTCTGATTTCCTCTGGAGAAAACTTCTGTGAAATTTCCATATCAATCCATTCATTTTCTTCGAATGTTATTGTTGTATTTCCAATTATTACATCTTGCTTTTGAAGGCTTATTAGAAAACTTCTACAGGCTCCGGTTATGGGATCATAGGTCTGATAGTGCTGGAATTGTTTGAGATTAAAGCTTCCGTTCAAATCCCTATTAATGAGATCTAAAAGATTAAGATTAAAAGCAGCTGTAATTCCTTCCTCATCGTTATAAGCATTAAGTATTGTATGAGGGTTTTTCTTTAAATCAAAACCAATCAACAGCCTGTCTCCCGAATTCAGATTCCGGTTTAAATGTGAACAAAAAAGTTGAGCTTCTTCTATTGACATATTCCCTATATTACTACCCAAGAACAATATGACTTTCTTTCTGTCAGACAAGGAAGCCGCCTTCCGAAGCATTTCAAAATAATCACCTTCCAAAGTCGTTACACTCAGATCAGGTAACTGATTATTCAATTTTTCTTTTAATACAGAAAGAATATTTCCCGAGATATCAATAGGCATATAGGTAAATTCATGCTTATACTTAACAAGATACTTAAGTAAATAAGTAGATTTTAATGCGTCACCTGCTCCTAGTTCGATTAGGTCAAAAGGTTCATTTTCAGGTATGATCAATTGCGCCAACTCTGCTGTTTTATTTTTGAATATATCCAATTCACAGCGGGTAAGATAGTAGTCCGGCATATGCATAATTTTCTGAAAAAGCCGATCACCTACTCTATCATAAAAATATTTTGAGGACAACTTTTTGGGATAACTTTGTAAACCTTCCAGAACATCAGAACGAAAATTATCAATATGAGTATTTCCTACACTGGAAGGTGTCTGTAACTTTAAATCCATATGTTTTAATTTGTGTGGTTAATAAGTTAGCAACAATTATCTTGCCGCTTCAACATTGAATTCTATCTCATTTTTTCTACTTAAATATAGACATTTCTAATTTTTAGAATGACACACACCTGATATAAGAATCAGTTTATTGGGTCTTTCATTAATAAATTACCTGTGAAGAAAACAAGGCGTCACCTCGAGTGCGGAACGAAGTAGAGTATATCGAGAGGTGAGATTAAAAACCTAAGGAAAATAAAATTACTTCATCGTTTAAAGTTTTTCTTAGCTAAATTAGGTAAGTCTTCATACCTCCCGTCTATAAGCGCCTGTTTTTTAGCATGAGACCATTTCTTTATTTTTTTCTCAAAGCTTATAGCCTGTTCAATATCCATAAACTGGCAGAAAAAAACCAATTCAACCGGACGTCTGGTAAAAGTATAAGAACCAAAATGTTTCCCATCCTGATGTTCATCAAAACGTTTATACACATTATGTGTAATACCTGTATAAAAAGTATTATCCGAACATAGCAATATATACACAAATGAAACCTGCACATCTAAAAATATGAAAAATATTTATTATAATTCATTTTTCAATTAAACAAATTAATACATTTTATCTTTTTCTTTATTACACTACTATTGCAAAACATATTATGCCGTCTCCTCGAGTATGGAACGAAGTGGAATGTATCGAGAGGCGAGATCAAAAAACATAAGCAATAAAACAACTAGGTCTCGATACATTTTTCTACTTTGCATTTCGAAAAACACTCGACCTGACGGAAAATTAATTTACTGGGATATTTATTAATGAACACTAGCGAAGAACATACCGCGTCTCCTCGAGTGCGGAACGAAGTGGAGTGTATCGAGAGGTGATATCGAAAATCTAAAGGAATAAAATGAATTAGTCAATACTTAATCTGACAGTTATAATCAAATTAAATAACTTTAAAACAGATTAAGTATTATGACAACACAACAAAAGATCATCAAAAACAAGTTAGGCGTACTTGAATTAGCACAACATTTAGGAAATGTATCCAAGGCTTGTAAAGTAATGGGTTATTCCCGAGACAGTTTTTATCGATTCAAAGAACTGTATGAGCAAGGAGGTGAATTAGCATTACAGGAAATCTCCAGAAGAAAGCCAGTATTAAAGAATCGTGTAGATGAAGTCATTGAAAAGGCAGTTGTTGATATAGCTATTGAAAACCCTGCTTTGGGGCAGCTTAGAGTAAGTAATGAACTTAAAAAGAAAGGTTTCATTGTATCACCAGGTGGAGTCAGAAGTATTTGGTTAAGACACGATCTACATACGTTTAAACTAAGATTAAAAACCCTGGAAGCCAAATCTGCTCAAGATGGTCTAGTCCTTACTGAATCCCAACTTTCAGCACTGGAAAGGGCTAAGGAAGAGAAAAAGGCTCATGGAGAAATTGAAACTTATCATCCGGGATATTTAGGAGCTCAAGACACTTATTA
>NZ_JALAHD010000104.1 GCF_022712095.1 Chryseobacterium sp.
CATTTTAGTCAATACATAAGTGTTCTATTTTGTATGTGCGCAATACGGAATAGATATAAAAATATTGATTTTGAAAACTTCATGTTGAGAGCATACAATAAAAAATCCTTAACAATCAATTTATTGCTTTTGTAAGAAACCAATAAGTAACATACAATTATAATTTTAAAATATGGCAAAAATAAAAACGTATACTGTTGACCCTGCGAAACGTCGCATCATCACAGTTAAAAATATGGAAGAGTTAGGAATAACAGATGAATTAATTCAGAATTTCTTCACTAAAAAAGTACCTGAATTAATGAGGTATAAAGTAAATGAAAAAGGAATTATTATTCTGGATAATAAAATTCAACCAATTCCACTATGGCCAGTAGGAGTATCTATAAACGAAAAAAAATTCGGTAATTTTCCTGATCCAAACGCTGCACAACGAGGATGGATGGGTTTTTTTGAGATTGGAGCTCCCCTGTTTGAAGAAAGATCAAATATCATTCCCCCTATTGCAGATGTAATATCTACCAGAACCTATGACAATAGATCAGCTGAGACACGTCAGTTTTCTGACAGTATTGAATTTACTATATCGAATTCAATCACTTGGACTCTATCAGGTATGGGAAGTTTTACTTTCGGAGGAGAAATTGAGGGGGAATTGCAAAGAGAAATATCAAAAACTATAGAGAAGAGATTGGAAGTAAGCTTGGCAAATGCTTTAGAACAAAGACAAAATCATATAAATCATAATCATAGAGACGAGGTAGGTACTGAAGATGAATCGGAAGTTACTACAAAAGCTGAATTTACCAGTACCAATTCAAGCATGGAAAGTTACACAGCAACAGGTACTGCTAAGGGCCGTGGAGAGTTACATTCAGAAATAGAACTTTCCTTGACAGGTACAATTTCCGGGACAGTAACAACATCATGGAATTCAAATTCTAATGTTTCAGGAGATATTCCTCCCAACTCCCGTGTTGAGACCTTGGCCACACAAAGGCGCCAAATAAAACAATTTACTTATGAAGTACCTATTACATTTGATGGATTCATTGCATTGAATTATAATGAATTAGTTCTTCCTATTTATAATGCGGATGGGCCGCCACTCGCTAGTACCAATTCTTCCACTCCATCTAAAGTGATTCCTGTCAGTATATCTTTTTTAGAGCTTGTAGATAAAAACAAACTATACAGACCAAAGGGAATAGCAGAAACAGTATCAGCGCTAGATGTAAACCATGCTATTTTTGAGACTAAGCAACTTAATATAGATCCAACTCAAAAATTCGGAACAGAGCGTCCTCATAATTTGTAAAATCAACATAACACATTTAAAAACAATCATATGGCATTTCCAGACATATTCAATTTTGGTCGCAGTACAGCTACCGGTGGAAGCAAAGCAGAAAAAATACTTTCTGAATTTATACCAACAGAAGAAAATGAATCAATTAGTATTCCTCCTCATGATCCGTTCAAACCACAAAAACCGGTTCGACAAGATCCTAAAATTGTGAGAGAAACATCTCCACAAGGTGGTATTATATTCAATTTCATAAGTTCTACGGTTACTTCTGATATGAAACAATCTAGTGATGATGTAGAAAAATCAATGAGTGATCCTTCGTCAGTAGTAGATCCAGCTGCAGGAGTTATGGGTAAAGCCGGAGAAACTTCTGATAAAGTTAAGGACGATTGTCCTACTCCTAATGATCTATTAATCCCTCCTCCACCTCAACCTAAAGATGTGAAACCTAAATTATAAAATGACAAGTCTAAAACCAAAAGGCAAGCAAGTCATCAGCTGTTTCTATAAAAGGCACTGACAAGTCCTAAAATCGGATACAGATTGATTAGGTCAAAATATTTAATTAAACCAAAGCAAAATAATTTTGCTTTGGTTTTTTGCTTTATAGATTTTCATTTTATAACTAGGTATGCGGATTAGTGGCTACATATTACGGGTGAGACAAAAAGACCTTGATAAGTCTTTGTAAGCCAGCTTATCAAAACTATATTTATCTATAAATAACTATCTGACAAGCCATAAGAAAAATAGACAGTCTCCCTTTATAGGATTTACATAGATGACAACTCCTATTTTGAAGATATTCATTTCTGTACACTTGGCCCGGCTGGCATAGATCCTATCAGCTTATATAAAATAATCCTTTAGTATCTCAATAAAATAAAATAATTTAGATAACATATTTCATTATCATTATATCATGCTACGAGAAATGAAGAAAAATATAAAAACATTTTAATAATGAGTCATTTACAATCTTAAACTTATCCACAAAATCATAACACGACACGTTTTGTCGCATTAAGCATTTATATTTGTTATAGAAAAGTACCTCATGAAAAAAGATTTTTACCTGACAAGATATGCCCTAATCATTAAAAGATTGGAGAGTTCTCCGGCCACTTACGAGCAGCTGGAAGACTATCTTTTAAATTCTTTTGAGTTTCAGGATGCCCAGATAAAAAGCTATTCGATGAGGACTTTACAAAGGGATATCCGTGAGATCGCCGATCTTTTCAATCTTTCTATTCATAACAAAAAAAGAAGGGATAACCGCTATTATATTGAAAGCCGCCCTATCATGGAAGTTGATGAATATAATCAGAAATTACTGGAATCTTTCCAAGTGAGTAACGCCTTAAATATTCATCCGGATTTTTCTGATTTTATTTTCTTTGAAACCAGAAAGCCAACAGGAATAGAAAATTTTTATGATCTTTTCTTTGCCATCCGTAATCGCAGGGTTGTCACTTTTGAGCATTATAATTATAAAAACAAACTGATGACCTCAAGAAAGGTTCATCCCTTAGCTTTAAAAGAGTCTAAAGACCGCTGGTACCTCATCGCTATAGACACAAAAGACAAACTACTTAAATCTTTCGGTTTAGATAGGATCAATTATCTGGATGTAAGCAAAGGAAAGTTCAGAGAGAAGTATAAATATAATTTCAGAGAGCATTTTAAAAATGCATTTGGAGTCATGAACCTGACTGAGCAAAAGCCTCAGAAAATTGTTTTAAAGTGCAGCAGGCATCAGGGAGAATATATCAAAAGTTTTCCGCTGCATCAATCCCAGAAAGAAACAAAAGAAACTGGAGAAGAAATGTATTTTGAATTCTTTCTGCACCCGACTTATGATTTTATGCAGGAAATTCTTTCTTACGGAAAAGAGGTTACTGTTTTAGAACCTAAATGTTTAGTTGATGATATCAGGAATCATTTAAAAGAATCTTTGAACCAATACCCGGAGGAATAAACTTCATCCAGATTATCCTTCATTTTTTTTGATTACATTTACACAAACATTGACCATTGAAATCTTTATTCACATGTTTATTCTGTTTAACTGTCATCTTCTGCTCTTCCCAGCAGACAGAGGAATTTAAATATGTAAAAGCCTATTATAACCAGCATAGAAGCATGCTGGGAACAGAGTTCAAAAAGAAGTTTGATGCTGAGCCTGACTCTCTTCACAAAGAAGCTATCCGGCAGGATTTTTTTCTCTTCATGAAAAAAATGGACAGTATTGAAAATGTAGCCCTCATCGGAGCTCTTTTAAAAGTAAAGAATCTGGAGGACCTCAGCCGGATACAATCTATCCGGGATCATTCTGAAAAGGAATCGGAATTCTACAGGCCAACTGATCAATCAGCAGATTATCCCGGAGGAATTGACACATTGCGGGAGGAAGTTGCCTATCTTTTTTATAAAGAAGGAGTTTATTCCGATGTGAAAACAGTAAAAGCGAATGTTGTATTTATCGTGGAAAAAGACGGAACCATAAGCAATGTTCATGCCCAGGGAGATAATTTTACATTTAACAGGCAGGCGGAAATTGCGCTCTATTCTGTTTCAGAAAAATTTTCACCAGCGGCTTATAAAGGAGATCCGGTAAGATGCCGGTTTAATCTGCCTTTGACAATGCAAAAAGAAGAATAAATGTTTACAGACGAATATTATATGAAAATGGCTTTACAGGAAGCTGAGATCGCATCGGAAAAAGATGAGG
Source organism: Chryseobacterium sp. (assembly GCF_022712095.1). GTDB lineage: Bacteria > Bacteroidota > Bacteroidia > Flavobacteriales > Weeksellaceae > Chryseobacterium. Next base: position 4,041 of record NZ_JALAHD010000104.1, read on the forward strand.
TTCCCATCGGCTGTATCATAGTTTCTAAGAACCGGATTATTGCCAGAGCTCATAATCTTACTGAAACTCTGAACGATGTTACTGCCCACGCAGAGATGCAGGCCATTACGTCTGCAGCTAATTTTTTGGGAGGAAAATATTTAAAGGACTGCACCATGTATGTAACTCTTGAGCCTTGTATCATGTGCTCCGGCGCCCTTTCCTGGTCACAGATCACCAAAGTAGTTATCGGTGCCAGGGATGAGCAGAGAGGATTTATCAACAAGCATCTTTCTCTCCATCCTAAAACAGAGATCATTACGGGAATTATGGAAAACGAATGCTCTGCTATTGTAAAGGAATTTTTTAAGTCTAAACGCTAGCTTTTATTTTTTAAAACAGAATACATAGCAACATCAAAATAAACTCCATCTTTTTTGAGATGCTGCTTTAACAGGGCTTCATACTCCATTCCCGCCTTTTGCATGACTTTACCGGAGGAAGGATTACCCAGGAAATGGGTAGCAAAGATCTTATTCAATCCTAACGTTTCAAGACCAAACTGGATAACCGCTTTAGCTGCTTCCGTTACATACCCCTGATTCCAGTAAGGAACTCCCAGCCAATACCCTAATTCGGCCTTATCATCATCCCTGTCATGAATTCCTATCGCTCCTATGATTTTCTCGTTTTTATCCCGGATTGCAAATGTATAGCCTGTTTTATTATCAAAAGCTTCCTTTGACATTTTAAGCCAGAACTCCGCGTCTTCTTTATGGTACGGATAAGGAATATTAGACGTCATTTCTGAGAATACCCTGTCCTGCAGATACTCTACAATCAAAGGAATATCCGAATCTCTGAATTCAGAAATGATCAGCCTTTCCGTCTGTATTATGGGAAATTCATTCATTTTAAATCTTTTCCTAAAAAGTATAACCCTTTTAAAGTGTGAAGCCTGTCTGCAATATGGATTTTATCCGTTAACGGCTTATAGACATGGGATACACCGCCGGTTGCAATGACAAAACAGTCAGAATTGACCTCTTCATTAATACGGTCTATAAATCCCTCTACCATTCCCAGAAACCCATATACCATTCCACTTTGCATGCAGGTTACAGTGTCCAGTCCTAAAACTGATTTAGGTTTTTTAAGTTCTATTTCCGGTAACTGAGCGGTCTGACTGATCAGAGAATTAAGGGAAGTAACAATTCCCGGTGCAATAATAACGCCCAATGTTTCTCCATCTTCAGCCACACAGCTTGCCGTGAGTGCCGTTCCAAAATCAAGGATGATTTTCTTTTTTCCCGGATATAAATGATGGGCAGCCACCAGATTAGCATAAATATCAGTTCCCATCTGCTTCGATTTTGCCTGAACACCTGATGGAGTGTTCCTGTCTACAATAACAGGAACGATTCCATGGATCTTTTTTATAGCAGCACTCATCACCTTCGTGAGCTGAGGTACCACGGAACCTATAATAATTTTTTTAATTTCCTTAGGTTCTATTTTATACGTCTGATACAACATCAGCATCTGAACATAAAGTTCATCCGCTGTTCTGTAAGGTTTGGTATTGATAACCCATGAAAGGTCACAATTATCATCATTAAAAAGTCCGAACCGGATATTACTGTTCCCTACGTTGATTACAATAGCATTCATCTGTTTTCTCCTGATATAAACTTATTTTACTTCCACAAAATTATCCTCCATATTGACATCTGCCAGTCTCTGACTAAAATCAATTCCTAAAACAGCTAATTGAGATTTAGTATAAGGAATCGTCAGCGTATATTCTTTTTGCGTCCAGGGCCAGTACTCTACCGTCTTAAAATCACCGTAAATATCTTTTTCTTTCCATGTATGGGTAAGGTTCGTAGGAATCTGGTAAGTCACAATCTTTTTATCTGTAGTCATCACACTGAAATCAATAGGCATTGGAACCTGCCCTTTATTGATTAAAGTAACTGTAGTAGATTTTGCATCATATTTCACGTCCTTGATTCCATAATCAATAGTTTTTGTTGTATTGATCCAGTAATGATGGAACCATTTCAAATCCATTCCTGAAACTTTCTGTGCTATATGAAGGAAATCCCTATCTGTAGGATGCTTCATACTCCAATTCTGGAAATACTGTTTCATGGTTTTATTAAGATTATCTTCTCCCATGATATAACCCAGCTCCACTAAATACAGTTCTCCTTTTACATAAGTAGAATAAGTATAAGAAGTTCCGTTATCATGGTGATCTCCTAACCAGACCGCCGGTTCTTCAATTCCTCTTTTTATGAAGTTTCTGTAACCGTCCAACGTTCTTACAAACGGATTAGGATATTGTTCTTTAGGAGGAAACAGCTGGTACATGACCAAACCTTCTGCATAACTGGTAAATCCTTCATCCATCCACGGGCGCATACTCTCATTGGTGGCTACCATCTGCTGAAACCATGAATGTGAACCTTCATGAGCCATTAACCCCATCAGCCCTTCTATATCTTTTGCTTCTCCCAGGATCATGGTACACATTCCGTACTCCATTCCACCGTCTCCACCTTGTATAAAGGCATAAGTAGGATAAGCATATTTCCCGAAATGGGAATTCATGATCTGGAAATATTTTGTAACATAAGGTTGGGCTTCCCCCCAGACTTTAGTTTTATCATTCTTCTGATATACGAAATAGACTTTAGGGCCATCCGGTACCTGAAAGCTTTCTACAGAATAATCCCTGTCAGCACTCCAGGCAAAATCAAGCATGTTCTTAGCGGTCCATTTCCATGTGGCTTTATTTTTTACTGCTTTTATTTTAGCATTGGCTTCATACCCTTTTACTTCTCCCGGATTTTCAAGAATCCCTCCCGCTCCAATCACATAGTTTTTATCAATATTAATCGTAACATCAAAATCGGAAAACGGTGCATGAAATTCTCTACCTATATAATCAAAAGTAGCCCATCCATCATAATCATATTCTGCAATTTTAGGATACCACTGAGTCATAGTCATATCCACTCCTTCATTATTATTCCTTCCGCTTCTACGGATCTGCTGAGGTATAACCGCATCCCATTCCATCGAAAATGTAGTTGTTGAATTCGGCTTAATAGGTTCTGCCAGATATACTTTCATAATGGTTTCCTGAATCTCAAACTTGACTTCTCTGCCATTTTGTTTAATCCAGTGGATATTCTGCGCTCCTTCCTGATCTTTGGGAATGGAAGCCAGCCTTGAAATTCCGTCTTTCTGTAGTCGGGAATCTCCGTTTTTCCCTTGGCCTGTAACCCTTTGGTCCATCATGGAGTTAGGCTTGAATGCATTCCAATATAAGTGGAAATAAGCTACATTAAGCTCATCCGGAGAATTATTCGTGTATGTTAAGGTTTGTTTTCCTGAGTAGGTAAATTTTTCAGCATTGACATCAATATCCATTTTATACTTGGCAGCCTGCTGATAATATGCCGTTTGCTGCCCCTGAAGTTGTGAAATGATAAATGCGAAGAGAATAACAATCGATTTTTTCATTTAAAAAATATTTGGCTTAAAGGTAGCCAATTTATGTAAAACCCTCAAATATGGAGTTATTGGATATTTTTAATCTGGGCTAGCTGGATTTCCATTAAACCATCTGTAATAAATTCTTATTATTTTTTTGTAAGTTAGTCGTATTGAAGTAAAGTCCTAATGAATACTATTATTCTTCCTGATGAACTTGATATTGAAATTTCAAAGTCTATACAACTCTTTGACTATAACGGGAAAAAAGAAATTTACAAACAGCAAATCGTACTGAATAAAAATGCTATAAGCTTTCTGATAGAAGGATCAAAAGAGATTATTTTTAATGATTCCAGCTTAATAATAGATAACTCAAAGTTTCTGATGATGAAATCAGGCAATTGCCTTATGACTGAAAAGCTATCTGATGCCAGAAAATACCGAAGCATACTTTTATTTTTTTCCAACGAAGTTTTACTCAGCTTTATTAGAAAAATGGGACTAAACACCACCCAGACTTTCGAACCTAATTCTGTTTTCCCTTTTCAATATGATGAATTTACTACATTATTTGCAAAGAGCTTATCGGATATTTTAAACCTCTCAGGAAGGACGCAACAAAATTTATTAGATCTCAAATTTGAAGAGATCATGATTTATCTGATGGATAAATACGGAAAGAATTTCATACTTTCCATGGTCAATAATAGTAATAATACAGATCAGAAATTCATTAGGACTATTGAAAACAATCTCTTAAATAAACTGACAATTAAAGAGCTTTCATTCTTATGTGGAATGAGTGTTTCCTCCTTTAAAAGAGCATTTCAAAATTATTATTCAGAATCACCAGGCAAATGGTTTCAACAAAAAAGGCTGGAACACGCTCATTATCTGTTGCAGCATGAAAGAAAAAACTCTTCAGAAATTTTTTTTGAATTGGGTTACGAAAATTTATCAAGTTTCATCCAGGCTTATAAAATCAAGTATGGAATGACTCCAAAACAGCATCATAAGATTTGAACTTTTTGCAACACTTTTTGAACATTTCCCCATAACAGCATCAGCTTTTCTCCTGCTAAATTTGCTTTTATTAAAATCATCAAAAATGAAAACAGTAAATTTATTTTTAATCCTGATGTCAATTTATTCAACAAATGTATGGGGGCAAGGTACCTTCACTCTGGCAAGTAAAGATTTGGGAGGAGAAGCCACCAAAAAACAGGAGTTTAACGGATTCGGATGTTCAGGAGAAAATTTGTCTCCACAATTATTCTGGAAAAATGCGCCTGCAGAAACCAAAAGTTTCGCCATCACCGTTTATGACCCTGACGCCCCTACCGGAAGCGGATTCTGGCATTGGCTTATGTTTGACATCCCCGCTGACATTAAGGAGCTACCCACCGGCGCAGGAAATATAAATACTCACCTGGCTCCCAAAGAAGCCGTTCAAAGTATTACGGATTATGGCATTAAAGGATTTGGTGGTCCCTGCCCTCCTGTAGGACATGGATCCCATAAATACATCATCACCGTTTACGCTTTAAAAGTAGCGAAGATGGGACTAGATGAAAATACCAATCCCGCTATTGTTGGCTTTAATCTTTGGACTAATACCTTATCAAAAGCCAGCATTATTACTTATTATGAAAGATAGAAATTATATGAAAGGCTAATTAATGATAGTTTGTGTTGGTAAGCGGCCTTCCTCCCCTATATTATAAAAACCTCAGGATAAAAACAACCTGAGGTTTATATAGTAATAGATTTTAATTATTCAGCAGCTTTTTTATTAAAGTGATCTGGCCGAGATGGTAATAGCTATGCTCAATCATACCATCAATATTTCTCCTGTAAGTTCCATATTGCGGATCTACAAAGACCTCATCCAGTTTAGACTCCGGCATTCTTTCTATTAGTAGAGCAAACCTTTCAGAATCAGCCCACAATTGATTTAATAAATCTTCCCATTGTTTCTGAGACTCAATAGGAGGAATATCAAAACTGTATTGATCTCTTATTTCAAGCTCTCCTCCTTCCAGTACATTGGCAATTCCTGCTATATAATAGTGAATATGAAAAGTGAGCATCGCAATTGTGTTTAAGGATCCTATTTTTGTAGTAGCCTCTTGCCAGGTAATATCAGAAAGTTGATCTTTAAAATTAGTATTGGCAATCCAGAGCCCGTCAAGTAAAACTTCTCGGAATCTTTTTACCAATTGTAATGAGGAACTCATTTTTACACTTATAAAGTTAACCTTTAACTGGAATATTCTTCACACTTCCTAAAATCTTTTCTAAAATTCTAAGGGTGATCAGATAAGTAGGCTTCACACCTGTAAGCCCCAAACCTCCTGAAGACAACGTACTTCCTGTTTCCAAAGGATTATCGGAAGCATAATACGCATAACAGACAAAAAGATCTTCTGAAATATGGTGTCGTATTTTAGATGCCACCTGAATTGCTTTCTGATAGTGGGCTCCTTCCATTTCAAGACCAATCGCTTTCCATGAAGTATTCATGAAATATGTTAAAATATCCCTGTTCTGAAGAGAAGTCCCTAATACGGTAATCATTGCTCCTTCACAAGCTTTAAGCTCTTCATCCTGAAAATCTTCAGCTTTTAAAGCATTTTCAAACGGATAATTGTCAGCAGTTCCTTCAAAAATATGAGAGGTAGGAATCATAATATCTCCTTTTGCTCCCGTAAGAATTCCTGCCTTCCCCATAATGGAAACGGACTTCACTTTCATCATATACACTTCTCCTTTATGCTCAAATGGCCTTAACAGCTCATCCATTACTTCAAAGGCCTGTTCTCCAAAAGCATAATCAAAAACCATAATCACGTCATCTCCCGAATATTTCATATGACTGAATGGTGTATTCTTAAGATCTGTTTTACTCAGGTCAATGATCTGTACATCAATATTACTTCCGCTTTTATCATCAATATAGATCATCCCCTCATCTAAAGCATATTTTGATACTTTATCCCTCAGGTCCTTTTTATTGGAAATATCTTCATAAAGCTTATAGTCTACTTCTTTGTTTGCTTTTTTCTTTAACCCGTCATTCGCATACAGCATATTCTTAACAGAATGCATATTGGCAGAAATAATATGTAAAGGGCGCATATGAAGATTATTTTCAAACAATACTTCTTTTACTTTATTCGCCCACTTCTCTCCAAAATAATGATGCCCAACTCTTTCTTTAAGAATAGCACTGAAATGAATTTCTCTTTCGCGGGTCTGTTTGGCGTCTTCCAAGCTTACTTTTCCTAAGTTATAGATAATTTTAAATAGACGGTCAGGATTGTTATCATCCCCAAAACTATTGTATGCATTCAGTGTTTCATCGAAAGTCCTCCCTATTAAAGAAGAAAGATGAATAAGGGCCACTTCTTTTTCCCGTCGGCTGAATTTCTTCTCACCTTTTACCACTTCCTCGATAATTTTCCAAGCCCGTGTAGGTTTCCAGTTTTCATCCTGGAGAAAAGCCAGATTACGAACTTTATCCGCTTCTATATATAAAAAGGTTAAATGGGTAAGTATGTCATAAATTTCAGAACGTCCCAAAAGAACTTCAATATTCATCTGGTGCTCGTCTATTCTATAACAGTTTCTCCTTCTCTTTTTAGGGACAATAGGTTCGAAACTTCCTTTATCAAATCCTTCATCTGAGGTAAGATGAATAAATGCACATTCCTCAATCCCTTCCGGAAGCCTGTCCAATACATACATTAACCCATCCAATTCCAACTTATTCGGAACATTCATTGTCCCATAAATTTCCGGATTAATGGTCTTTAACAAGCTTCTTAAACTTTCTCCTGAAACCCCGCTTGGTTTAAAAAAACCCCGGTAGAAAAGGTGTCTCATAGATATATATAATCTTTCGATAGCCTCTGTGGTTTCTCTTGCTCTAGAATTTGTCATAAAATAAATTTCACACAAATATACAACTCTTCCTCCAGATTTATTTTAAGTATCTTTTAATAAATGGTTTAGAATTTATCTATTCTAAGAACACCTAAATGATCAATTATCAGGAACATTTGAACAATCAGGAAATTTTTTATAAGAATAATCTTCAAAAGAAAAATAGTTACCTTCCACATCTTTCCCGTGCCTGTAAGACAAATTTTTCCATTTTATATCTGGAATAATTAAAGACATTTTATCTTTAAACAACATATTTTCTCCGGTATACAATCCCGACACCTTACCCCAACCCCAAAGACGGAGGTCAGCATCTAAAGCATAAGAAGTTAACTTATTAGATCCTATATCAGACCATTTTCTGGTGCCATCTATCAATTCTATATCATTAATTTTTCCTTTTATATTAATTCCTAATTGTTTTTCGTCATTATCTCCTGTCCCCCACAAATGACCCTGAGAATCTAAAGCCAAAAGGTGATAATTTCCTGCTACTATTTTTACCCAGTCTTTTTTAGAAGACATTTTTTTAATAGGATTCTTATTTTTAGAATCAATTAATGATGCATATAAAAGGTTTACTGCGACCAGTTTATAAAATGATGAAGCATACATTATCGGTCTTCTGTGTACGTCGCCCCATATTAATAAGAACCCCTCCTGAGAAATAGCTGCCGAATACCATGTATTTGCCGCTACCTCTCTCCATTTCTCCGTGCTGATCTGAACAGGCTGTAGTGATGAGGTTGTAGATCCGTCTCCTAACTGGCCAAAACTGTTATCTCCCCAGGCCCATAGTGTTCCGTCTTCTCTAATAGCTATCGTATGCCTTGCCCCTGACGCAACATCAGTCCATTTTTCCGATCCGATCTGAAGGGGAACATTCACATTGTTAATGGTTCCGTCACCCAACTGACCATAATAATTATCCCCCCAGCCCCATAATGTTCCATCTTTTTTTATGGCAAAAGACTGATCTCCTCCCGCCTGAACTTTAATCCAGTCTGTATCCCCGCCTATCTGAACCGGGATATCCGATGTTATATTGGTATGGAAAAATCGTTCATTCAGATCCTTATATTCTTTAGATTTATATTTTTGAGCACTCCTCAATTCATATATTCGTTTTACTTCTTGAGATGTTAAGTTCCCATTGCCTAATTGCCCTGAAAAATTTTTCCCCCATGCCCAGAGTGTACCATCCCTTTTAATAGCTAATGTATGGTCTGCTCCGGTGGATATTATTTTCCAGCAATCCTGAGCACAGAGGTTATTTGCAAAAATTAATAACAGTATTACTAAAAATTTGTTACCTTTCATCCTTATAATATAAAGGAACAAATATAGTTATTGAAAATAACTCCCTTTAACTTGAATTAATATTCGCAATCCGGCCTTCTATCAAAGCACCCATCAACCCATACCCCCATCAAAAACATTAAATACGTGTTTAATTTTTCAATTTTAAGCCAGCACCCCCAAAAAAACAAGGGGTAAAATAATTTTGTTTTATTTTTTTTGTAAATTTGCCCTTGTAAAAATTAACCTTATATGTCAACTTTAAGATTCAAAGCGCTAGAAACATTACCATTCAAGAACTTTAGAAAGGACAACTCTGTTGAGGTTCCTCAAAAACTTTCAGAATTATTTTGCCAGAATGTTTTCTCAGAAGATACAATGAGAGAATATTTAACGAAAGAAGCATTTAATTCTATTTTAGATGCCATTAAAAAAGGAACCAAAATCCAGAGACATATTGCCGATCAGGTAGCAGTTGCTATGAAAGATTGGGCAATGAGCAAAGGGGTAACCCACTACACCCACTGGTTTCAGCCTTTAACAGGAAGCACAGCTGAAAAGCACGATTCTTTTTTTACTCCTATAGAAGCTGGAAGAGGTATTGAAAGATTCAGTGGAGGAATGCTTATCCAGCAGGAACCTGACGCATCTTCTTTCCCTAACGGAGGTATCAGAAATACTTTCGAAGCAAGAGGTTATACTGCCTGGGATCCTACTTCTCCGGCATTTATTATGGGAACTACGTTATGCATTCCTTCTATTTTCATATCTTACACCGGTGAAACTTTAGATTACAAAGCTCCGTTATTAAGAGCTCTGAATGCTGTAGATGAAGCAGCAACAAGTGTAATGCAGTATTTCGATAAAAATGTAACAAAAGTAACACCTACTTTAGGGTGGGAACAAGAATATTTCCTTGTAGACTCTGCTTTATTCCAATCTCGTCCGGATCTTGTATTAACAGGAAAAACTTTATTAGGACACGCACCTGCAAAAGGACAACAATTAGATGATCATTATTTCGGTTCTATTCCGACAAGAGTTATGAACTTTATGAAAGAATTGGAAATAGAATGTATGAAGCTGGGAATTCCTGTGACTACAAGACATAACGAGGTTGCTCCTAATCAATTTGAGCTGGCTCCAATGTTTGAAGAAGTAAACGTTGCAGTAGACCACAATTCATTATTGATGGATATTATGGCAAGGGTTGCTCATAAACATCACTTCCATATTCTGTTTCATGAAAAACCTTTCGCAGGAGTAAACGGAAGCGGAAAACACAACAACTGGTCTTTAGCTACAGATACAGGAGAGAATCTACTAAGTCCGGGAAGAAACCCTAAGAAAAACTTACAGTTTCTAACATTCTTTGTAAACACTATTAAAGCTGTCCATGAATATGCTGATCTTTTAAGAGCGAGTATCGCTTCTGCAAGTAATGATCACCGATTAGGCGCTAATGAAGCTCCACCAGCAATTATTTCAGTATTTATTGGAAGTCAGTTGTTCAGTGTTCTTGAAGAGCTTGAAAAGGTTACCAACGGGAAATTATCTCCTGAAGAAAAAACTGAATTAAAATTAAATGTTGTGGGAAAAATCCCTGAGATCCTGTTGGATAACACCGACAGAAACAGAACCTCTCCATTTGCATTTACGGGAAATAAATTTGAGATCAGAGCCGTAGGATCTTCTGCAAACTGTGCAGAGTCTATGACTGTAATGAATGCTATTGCAGCAAAACAGTTAAAAGATTTCAAAAAAGAAGTTGACGCCTTAATTGAAAAAGGACTTAAGAAAGATGAAGCTATCTTTAATGTACTGAGAGAATATATCAAACAGTCCAAAAATATCATGTTTGAAGGAGACGGATATTCTGACGATTGGGCCAAGGAAGCCAAGAAAAGAGGGTTGAATAATTTGAAAACGACCCCTGAAGCGCTTAAACAAGAAATGGATAAAAAATTCTTAGATCTTTATGAAGAGATGGGAGTTTTCACTCACAGAGAGGTAGAGGCAAGAAACGAAATCAAACTTGAAAAATACAGCACTGTTATTGATATTGAAGCAAGAGTTCTTGGTGATATCGCAAGAAATCATATCATTCCTTCTGCTTTAAATTATCAAAACAGATTGATCGAAAACGTAAAAGGTCTTAAAGAAATTTTCGGAGACAAAGAGTTCAAAACCCTTGCAAAAGAGCAAATGAGCCTAATTACACATATTTCTGAAAACGTATCTCAGATCAAATTAGGTGTTGAAGAACTCATTAAAGCGAGAGAAGCTGCAAAATCTATGTCTGACAGTCAAAAACAAGCAGAAGAATACTGTAATAAAGTAAAACCTTTATTTGACAACATCAGAGAAGCTACAGATGCTTTGGAAATGATGGTAGATGATGAGCTTTGGCCGATGACTAAATATAGAGAAATGTTATTTACACGATAACATCTGTAAAGTTCCATATTAGTTAAGCTCCCTGATAATTTCACAGGGAGTTTTTTTGTTTTATTAACAGGAAAATTTAAGATCATCAAAAATTGGGAAGCCCGATCAATAAAGGAATTGGATTTCATTTTGTTAAAAAATCTTAATAAAAAAAACCGCAAACTACCCTAAAATAGGACATTGCGGTTTGTTTTTCTTTAACATACCTAAACAATATGTTAAATTGTGTTAAAATAGAGGGCTGAGAATCGTCATATCAGGGCCCTTTTACTCGGAATATCTACTTTTGTAAAGCATTTGACAAAGTAAATATTCTTATTTAACACGGATAATCAAATATATATGAAGAAAAGAGTCTTGTTTTATTTAGTTGCGATTGTTTCGACATTATCATTACAATCTTGTGTTACCAATTATGTAGTATCTAAACCAGCAACTTATACTAAAGAGTACAAAACGAATGCCAAACTTGCTTCCATTGACGCTAAGAAATTAGAACAGGATAAGAAACAACTTATCAATTCGTTTATCTCTAATAAAACAGAAGCGTTAAACAACGCAAAAAATTCCATCAAAAATTCAGAGCTTGCAAGAGCTATCAAATACAACAAAACCATCGACAATATCTTAACAGAAGCTGAGACGTATTTGGGAACTCCTTACAGATATGGAGGAACTACCAGAAGCGGAATCGATTGTTCAGCATTTGTTCTTTCAGTTTTTGGAGCAGCAGCAGGGCTTACTTTACCTAGAGTAGCAGCATCTCAGGCGCAGGAAGGAGATAGAATAGAAAAAGGAGACCTTCAAAAAGGTGATCTGGTTTTCTTTTCTCATGGAAGAAGAATTTCTCACGTAGGAATTGTAGAAAGTGTTTCTGAAGATGGTGAAGTCAAATTTATTCACGCAGCTACTTCAAGAGGTGTGATGGTATCTTCTCTTAATGATTCGTATTGGGGTCCTAAATTTAGATTTGCAAAGAGAGTTATTAATGAAAACGGAGATCCTTACAATAATTTAGCAGCAATAAATTTTTAATTTTAAATAATTGATTTAAATAATGAAGCCATCAAAATTGATGGCTTTTTTTATTGCAGATAATTAGCTGTTCTTATCAATACTGATATCCAGCTTATATAATAGACCATAAACTTCAGAGAGGGAAAATTTAGCCTTTTTAAGTTTATTAGCTGACGGATCAATCGAATAATGGTATGATGTCCGGAAATCCACTTTTTCGAGATTAGTATTTTCGAAAACAGCACCAGAAAGATCACAATTAGCAAAAACAGAATTGGATAAATCACATTCTCCAAAATCCACTTCGTTCAATCGGGAATTTCTAAAAATAGTCTTTTTAAGGGAGGTCTTATAAAACACTGAATTATTTAGAGTGCATCCATCAAAATTAAAGGAAACCCCAAAGTCATGACAATCACCGAAAGACAGGCCCAACATTTTGCATTCCGTAAAACTGACATCCCGAAAAGCCGTTTGTACGAGTTTCGCCATACTTATATTACAACCAACAAATTCACAGTCGGTGAATTTAAATTCAGAAAGATCAGCGTTCTCAAAACTGCAATCATTAAAACGACAGTTTTCATATTCTCCCTTTTCAAGAGGGAAACGTAGAAAATCTATTTTATCAAAGGTTTTATCCTGTAGATAGACTTCTCCCATAAGTGATGATTTAAAGATGTATTTTGAAGCTTTGATGAGGTTTAAGGAACATCTTAAACTAAGCTGTTTTTATCAGAATAATTAAGCTTAAAGAATATAAAGGTCATTGTGGAAAAGGCCAGCAATGAACTTCCTCCGTAACTAAAATAAGGCAAAGGAATACCTACTGTAGGAAATAACCCCATAACCATGCCTAAATTAATAGAAAAGTGCATAAGCAATATGGACGCAAAGCAGTATCCGAAAACACGGTTAAAAGTAGACTTCTGTTTCTCAGCTAAATAATAAATCCTTCCAATATAAAGCATATAACACAGTACCAGTGCAGCACTCCCTACAAATCCCCATTCTTCTCCTACCGTACAGAAAATATAATCCGTACTTTGCTCGGGAACAAACTTCCCCTGAGTCACAGATCCTTCCCTGTACCCTTTTCCAAAAAGCCCTCCTGATCCGATAGCTGTTTTGGAATAAAGCAGGTTATATCCTGAAGTATCCCGGAATGCTTTCTCCCCTTTGAAAAGAACTTCAATCCTTTCTCTCTGGTGTTTAGGTAATTTTTCTAAGATATGAGGTGAAGCAAACGCTAATCCGCATAATAATATAATTGATCCTGCTATGCTTGAAATAGAGATGATATCCCAATGCATTCTGTAAAAATTAAGGAAAATCATTACTGCAGCTATCAAAACGATTGCTATGATTACATACAATGGATCTACTGCTAAAGAAACTAAGAAAACAGCAGCAAAAAGAAAACCTATCCCAAAAAGATATCCACTCAGACCTTCTCTGTATAATGCAATGAAAAAGGCAATAAATACCAATAAGGAACCTACATCGGGGATCATCAACACAACAGCTCCTGGAATTCCTATGATGGCCAGAGAGGTCAATAAGGATTTCCTGTTACTTAAATTAAAATCCGGGCTGGATACATAATTCGCCAACATCAAAGCGGTTCCGAGTTTTGCAAATTCTACAGGCTGTAAACTGACAGGCCCGAATTTATACCAGTTCTTCTGCCCTAATACTTCGGTTCCAAATGGAAATAGTCCTACAAGAAGTAATACTCCAAAAATATAGATAATAGCAGCCATATTTTCGAAGAACTTATTTCGGGTAAAAAAGATAATAATCCCTACAAAAACAGAAACACCCAACCAAACAGCCTGGCGTGTTCCGCTGGAAGGCTCAACACTATAAATATTTGCAATAGCAAAAAAGCAAAGCAAAAAGTACAATCCAAGGCCCAGTTTATCTATCCCTTCTGTCCACTTCATTTGTTATTGGATTTTGAGGTTGCTGTTTCGGATTCTATCTGAATTTTTAATTTTTCTTTTTGTTTTTTAATGAACTCCAGGCTGTCCTTCATTTTTTTAAGCTTAATGGAATCCAGCTTGGGGTCTTTATACAGTCCCTTTCTCTTCAAATCAGAAATCCACTGTCTTTTATATTCAGGCATAAAGCTGGCTGTCACCATTTTCTTGTAAAGATGTTCTCTCTTAATATCTCCTGTAATATATTTCTCAGCAATTACCGTACAGGCAGGACCTGCCCATGTAGCCCCAAACCCGGCATGCTCCATAACAGCAGCTACTACAATTCTAGGTTTATCAGCAGGAGCGATTAAAACAAAAATAGAGTTATCTTTCCCCTGAGGAACCTGAGCTGTACCTGTCTTAGCTAATTGAGTAAAATCATTGGACCTTAAGCTTCGGCCAGTCCCACGAAGAACTACAGCTTCCATTCCTTTTAATATAGGATCAAAATGTTTAGGATCTACCAAAGTTTGACGTTTAACTTTAAATCTTGGATCAGGATTTGGTTTTCCGTCTACAGATTTCACAATATGAGGAGTATAGAACCATCCTTTATTGGCAATAGCTGCTACGTAATTAGCAAGCTGCAAAGGAGTTACCAAAACATCTCCTTGTCCCATTCCGTTAAATACTGCACCTGTAGAAAGTGGATCCCATTTTTTCTGTTCCTTTCCTCCGTTAATCTGTTTTTGTCTTTTTTCATAAAACTCACCGGAAGGAATTCTTCCCCTTGAACCTACAGCAATATCGTTATTAAGGAAGTCTCCTACCCCGAAACTGCTCATGATCTTTTTCCATTCATCCACTCCTTTTGAAGGGTTATCAGGATATTTATTCACAATAGCCAGAAAAGCATAAGAGAAGTAACAGTTGCTGGAAACCTGAATGGAAGGAATAAGCGGGTCGGCTCCACCATGCCCTTTAATTCTTAAACCTCTGTAATTGAATCCGCCACCACATGGGAAAATGGTTTTTTCATCCATAACCCCCATCTGCATACCCGCTAAAGCCGTTAGTAATTTAAAGGTAGATCCGGGAGGATAGGCCGCCTGAACAGATCGGTCAAAGGTTGGTTTATTTTCATAAATGGTATCTTTCGATAAGGCATACAGGTTTTTAGACTTATTCGGTCCGGTAAAGAGGTTGGGATCAATATCCGGTCCTGTTGCCATAGTCAGAATTTCCCCATTATTAGGATCGATCGCCACAATAGCTCCATGCTTGTTCACCAGCATTTCCTCAGCTATTCTCTGCAGATCATAGTCAATGGTTAAAGTAATATCTTTACCTGTAATAACATCTTTATCTAAAGCTCCATTTTTATAGGAACCTATATTTCTGAGCCTGATATCTTTTTGGATATACTTCATCCCTTTTACTCCCCTAAGTTCTTTTTCATAAGACTTTTCAACTCCGGTCTTTCCGATAAAATCTCCAGGCAGATAATAGGTGGAATCCCTTTTAATATCTCTTTCATTGACCTCATTAGTATACCCCAAAAGGTTTCCGGAGGTGGATACTTCATATTGCCGTTGTGGTCTCTGCACAATACTGAAAGCAGGATATTTGAATATAATCTCCTGTACTCTTGCTATTTCCTCTCTGCTCAGATCCTTCATAAAGGTCATGGCAGTAAGCTTGGAATAATATTTTTCTTTCTTAATGGTATTGACCCTGTTAATAAAATCCGTTTTACTGATTTTCATAAGACTGCAAAAGCCTAAAGTATCGAAATCAGGTTTCATCAAAGCCTGAGTAAAAGATATTTCATAAGCAGGCTGATTTCCCACCATTATTTTGCCATTCCTATCAAAAATAACTCCTCTTTGGGGAATTACATATTCTATTTTAATGGAAGTATTTGCAGCATTAAGGGCATATCTATCCGTAAATAACTGTAAATAAGAAAGCCTTGCCACAAAAATTAAGGCAATCACAACAAGAACAGAGAAAACTTTTAAATATCTTGTATCCATCAAACTTTTTGTTTGATTTTAAATATCAGCGCATAAACCACTATAAATATAAAGGAAATTATACTGGTTACAAACACATTAAGCAAAATTTCAAAAAATCTGCTGAATTTAAAAAATTCTATATACTGTACCAGAAGCTGGTGTAAAAATATACTGGAAAAAAGAAAAAGCAAAAACTGCGACCACTGGAGAGACTGAAAGGAAAAGAAATCCGTAGAAGTATCCGTAGAAGTTTTAAAGATAATGGTACGGAAATATGCTATTAAAGTCGTAGCGAAAGCATTAATTCCCCAGGAATATAAAAAGGCATCAATAGATAATCCGATCAGAAAACTTAATGCGAGAAATTGAAATTTATTTCTAAAGAAAGGATAAAACATTACAAACACGGGATATAAAACCGGAGTATATTTTCCGAAAATAGTAATCCTGTTCAAAACAAAAATCTGTAATGCAACAAGAAAAATTATGATTAAAATATCTGTAAATAAAGTTCTACTAATCATTTTCCTTTTTTATTACCGATTGTAAAGTATCCTGTATCTTCTGTACTTCTGCTTTCTTAAGATTCTTCACTACATAGACTTTGTTCAGAGGACCCATTTTCTCGCTTAGTTCTACAGAAATATCCCAAAAGCCCGTTTTATTATCCACAGAATATCCTGCGATTGTTCCGATCATCACTCCTTTAGGGAAAATTGCTGATTTTCCGTCAGTGACAACGGTATCTCCTACTTTTAATGAAACGTATTTAGGAATATCCGCCAAATGCATGATTCTGGAATTATCTCCATTCCATGTTAGGGTTCCAAAGTAACCGGAGTTTTTCAATGATGCGTTGATCCTGATCTTGTTTACACTTAATACAGACTGAACCAATGCATAACTATCAGTAGCATTAATAACAATTCCAGCGATTCCCTTAGGTGCCATAACCCCCATCTGAGGATACACACCATCTCGTTTCCCTCGGTTAATAGTAAAGTAATTATTTCTTCGGTTGATACTATTGAATACGATCTCGCCATCTACAAATGTATAGATCTGTCCACCTCCCAATGTATCATGAACTTTTCTGAAAACAGGATGCTTGGCAGCATCTTTTCCATAAAGCTCTACCATCAGAGCTTTATTCTGGGCGACAAGATCCTCATTGATCTGTTTTAATCTAAGATAGGAAACTCCTTCGTCAATATACCCGGAAACCCAAGAGTTAAACGCAGCTGTCTGCCCGGCAATCCAGGATTTCTGCATGGAGTTTTTAGAGAAAATAAGGACCAGAGCAATAATTTGCAAGAAAATAAAGAAGACAAATAAAGCGTTCTTCGAAAATAATCTCAGCAAAAATCCCATTCAGATAAAAAGTCGTAAAAAGTTAGAATTATTTTATTAAGAAATTGAATTTATCCATATTCTTAAGCGCAATACCAGTCCCTCGAACCACAGCTCTTAGCGGGTCTTCTGCTACAAAAACAGGAAGTCCGGTTTTCTTATGCAGCCTGTCTGCTAAACCTCTCAATAAAGCTCCACCACCAGCAAGATAAATACCTGTTTTATAGATATCAGCAGCTAATTCAGGAGGCGTTAATGAAAGAGTTTCCATTACAGCATCTTCAATTCTTATGATAGATTTATCTAAAGCACGGGCAATTTCTTTGTACCCAACCATAATTTCTTTTGGTTTTCCTGTAATAAGGTCTCTACCTTGTACCGGAATATCTTCAATATCCACATCTAGATCTTCTACAGCCGATCCCACTTCGATCTTCACTCTCTCCGCCGTTCTTTCTCCTATATAAAGGTTATGATGAGTTCTTAAATAATAAGCAATATCATTGGTGAATACATCACCTGCAATTTTAACGGATTTATCACAAACTATTCCTCCTAAAGCCACAACAGCAATTTCAGTAGTTCCTCCACCTATATCGATAATCATGTTACCTTCAGGTTTCTGTACATCTATTCCTACTCCGATTGCCGCAGCCATTGGTTCATAAATCAGTCTTACTTCTTTAGCATTTACTTTTTGAGCCGAATCTCTTACCGCTCTTTTCTCTACTTCTGTAATTCCTGAAGGAATACAGATCACAATCCTTAAAGCAGGCTGAATAAATTTCCCTTTAATTCCCGGAATCTTTTTTATGAATTCCTTAATCATGTGCTCAGAAGCATGAAAATCCGCAATAACACCGTCTTTCAACGGACGGATAGTCTTGATATCTTCGTGGGTTTTCCCCTGCATATGTTTAGCCTGCTCACCTACAGCTATAGGCTTACCCGTAGAACGTTCAATCGCAACAATTGAAGGTTGATCTATCACAATTTTATTGTTATGGATGATAAGGGTATTAGCGGTTCCCAGGTCTATCGCAATCTCTTGCGTAAACATATCGAATAAACTCATATTTCTCTTCTGATTTAAGTTTACAAAGATATAAATTTAGTACAATGAATAAAATTCCATATGCATATAATTTGGTTAAAGTTTTATTAAAATTTGAAAAATCACTTGAAGTTTTATTAAATTTTAAACCTTAACATATTCATCATAAATCAGAAC
>NZ_JALAHD010000105.1 GCF_022712095.1 Chryseobacterium sp.
GGTGCATTGTATGGTGTCATACTCCGAATTGTGCAATCAAAAGAATATACTGAAGAAATTATTCAGGATGTTTTTATGAAAATATGGAATTCCATTAACCAATACGACAAAACAAAAGGAAGATTCTATACCTGGATGATCAATATTGCCCGGAATACTGCTATAGACTATCTGAAGTCAAAAAGCTTCCAAAATGGGCTTAAAAACCAAAGTATTCCCGATTTCGTATATAATACTGCAGAACTTTCTACCGAATATCAATCTTCTGATTTTATTGGGTTTAAAAATATCTTGAACAGTCTGGAACCAGATAAGCAACAATTAATTGATCTTGCTTATTATCAAGGATATACACAAAACGAAATTTCCGAAAAACTAAATATACCATTAGGAACCGTAAAAACTAAAATGCGAAATGCATTAATAAAACTAAAGGAATTATTAAAAGATTATCAATAAAAGAAAGTGAACACTAAAGAATACATATCATCCGGAATTATAGAATCTTTTGTCTTAGGACTCGCTTCCAAAGAAGAAGTGGCAATTCTGGAATGTATAATGAAAAATAACGCTGAAGTAAAAACTAGTGTTGAAGAAGCTCAAAAAACCTTGGAAGATCTTGCTTTATTACAATCAGTAGCTCCTCCTGAAGATCTCAAATATACCATATGGGCCAAAATACATGATACTCAAAAAACGGAAACAAAACCATCCAGTAATATTCCAGAAATTAATATAAGGGAAACAGCCATAGCATCTGATAATATGTGGAGAAAATATGCTATCGCAGCTTCTGTATTATTTTTAATAAGTATTCTGGGGAACCTTTTATGGATAAATGAAAGGTCAAAAGATAAGATAAAAATTGCAGACCTAACAACGGAAAAAAATTCTAAAAATATTGCTTTACTTAAAATGCAGGAAAAATGGAAAATTGTCTCCGGTTCACACATGCAGCTAATAATTTTAAAAGGAGTAGAAAAGCATCCGGATTCAAAAGCCATAATTTTTTGGGATCAAAATACTAAAGAAGTCTATCTGAATGCTGAAGGCCTGCCACAGCCTCCTGAGGGAATGCAGTATCAGCTATGGGCTATTTCTGACGGGAAACCTTTAAATGCCGGAATGTATACGCCTTCAAAAGATACCAGGATTGCTCTTTCAAAAATTCCAGAAGCCCAGGCTTTCGCAATTACTCTTGAAAAAGTAGGAGGGAATACTACTCCCACCTTGGAAAATATGTTTGTAATAGGTAATATTTAAATTAATAAGGTATATATTTATTGTTAATATATTGAAATCTGCATGATGTTTGTACTTTTGGGGATAACCACAAAATATTCAATATGAAAACAGACATTCTAACAGATCAACACAGATTAGGATTGGGTGGGGTAGCCATCGGAACCGCCTTTGAAAATATTACAGATGAACAGGCTCATGAGATTTTACAAAAAGCCTGGGACCTTGGAATAAGGTATTATGACACTTCCCCCTGGTATGGACTTACCAAAAGCGAAAGGCGTTTCGGCGATTTTCTGAAAAATCAGAACAGGGAGGACTTTATTTTCTCTACAAAAGTAGGGAGATTGTTTACCAAAGTTCCTGAATCTGAAGTTCCACCTACCATGTGGAAAAACCCACTTCATTATGACTTCAGACATGATTATACCTCTGATGCCATAAAAAGGTCAATCGAAGAAAGCCTGGAAAGATCGGGTCTGAGCTATATTGATATTGTCTATATCCATGATCTATCAGAAGATCAGGTAGGAGACCGATACCCTTATTTTTTAGAGCAGGCAAAGAAAGGGGCTTTTAAAGTCCTTTCAAATTTACGTGATCAAGGAGTTATTAAAGCCTGGGGAATGGGTGTCAATAAAATTGAACCTATTTTAGACTGTATAGAAGCTGCTGATCCTGATATTTGTCTTTCTGCTACCCAATATTCTATTTTGGAACACGAAGATGCCGTAGATCGGCTGCTTCCGGCTGTAAAAAAAGCAGGAGTAAAGCTTGTTTCTGGAGCTGGATATAATTCCGGATTTATAGCAGGAAGAAATCGCTATAATTATAAGGATGTCATTCCAAAAGGAATGAAGGAGAAGCGGGATAGAATTGATGAAATAGCCAGAAAATATAATACTGATATTGTTCATGCCGCACTTCATTTTGTATTAGCTGCAGATGAATTTTCTTCTATCATTCCCGGAGCCAGTAAGCCTGAGCAGGTGAAAGACAATGTAGATGCCTTAAATTCTGAGATTCCTTCGGATTTCTGGAAAGAGATAAAATCAGAGGGGCTGATTTATGAAAAGGCACAGACTCCGTAAAATCATATACAGCACAATTAAAAATGGCAGAACTTATTTTCTGCCATTTCTTGATTAAAGTAAAAATCATTGCTGAAGCCATTCCAATATTTTTTTTCTCTTTTCCTTACTGGCTATAATTTCTTTATCAAAAGGAATTTTAAGGTTTATTTTCAGTTTTCTTGGAAAATATTCAGTGGCGTCTTCTATCATATTCCTATTAACAAGAAACTGCCTATTGATACGAAAAAAATCAGAACTGACCTTATTTTCTGTTTCTTCAAGAGATTCAGGAATATAATAAATTTTCCCTGTATGGGTCACTAAATGATTGATTTCGTTTTCAATATAAAACAAAACAATTTTATTCAAATCTATAGGTAAAAAACGATCTCTGTATTTGATCATAAATGTACCGCTTTCTTTCAGTTGATAATTCTGAAGAGTCTGCATAGCTACGTTATACTGGTGCTGAATATCCTTTACCAGCATTGTCTTTAACCCATCAAATTTTGAGAGTGCTTTTTCCAAAGAAGCCTTATAATAAGGTTTCAGAACATAATCAATCCCATTTGTTTTAAAGGCTTTAATAGCATAGTTATCAAAAGCAGTACAGAAAATGATCGGAACATTTATTTCAATACTATTGGAAATCTCAAAACTAAGACCGTCGCCAAGCTGTATATCACTGAAAATTAAATCAGGAGAAGGATTGTGGGAAAAATATTCAATCGATTCTTTAACAGATCTTAATGAAGCCATCAGTTCTATATCAGGTCTGATTTGTTTCAAGGTTAAAAATAAATCTTCAGCTACCAGATCTTCATCTTCTATAATTACAATTTTCATTCGGATAATAGTTTAAAGCTTACAGAAAATACTTTTCCGTCATTCCGGATTTCAATATCATCACCAGCCATAAGCCTGTATCTTTCTGCAAGATTGATCAGTCCACTTTTCAAACCACTTTCGTGATATGATTTTTCATTAATATTATTGGAAACTTTTATAACATCCTGATACTGAATAATTTTAATATCAAGCGGAATAAGGGGAGTCAGTGCATTATGCTTAATAGCATTTTCCAAAAGAGGCTGTAAAGAAAAAGAAGGAATTAGTTTTTGTAATGCATCTTCATGATCTACAATAATTTCCCAATGAAGCGAGGTTCCGAACCTGATCTGCTGCATTTCCATATAATTTCTGCACACCAGTAATTCATCTTCCAAAGTTGCCATAGCAGTATTATTCTGTGAAATGGTAAACCGTAAGAAATCGGAAAGTCTGATAAGATATTGCTCTCCTATATCTGGGTCTTTTTTATAAAGAACCTTCAGTGTATTCAGTGCATTGAATAAAAAATGAGGCTGAATCTGCTGTTTTAAAACTAAATTCTGGGCTTCGGCATTTCTGATCTGTAATAAATAATTTTCCTGATCTGTCCTGGTTTTAGCATTACGTACTAGCACAAAATCCTGTAAAACAAAAATAATGGTATTAATCATAGCTCCAATAAGCGTATAAAGCAATATACCTGAAAGCTCATTAAAACGAGTTCCCTCATCAAAAAATAATCCATAAATAAACCAGAATAAAAGATATAAAGCAATACCCAAACTAAATCCCAACAAATATCTCCAGAATTTGAATTTCTGAATATTATTTCCAAATTGGTAAGTGCAATAACGTAATATAAGCACATGAAGAAAACTCACCGTTAGGAAATAACAACCGCTCTTAACAGCCATTAAAAGAATAGAAAACTTATATTTTCCGCCAATCAATAAAAAAAGCAGGGAAAAAATAGACACTACTACTGAAAGAAGATAGTTCATCTTATAAACATCTTTCAGGCTCTCCCTGTTTACAATCTTATGCATATTGATACTGTACATATGAAATATCGTGTGTTTTCTTCTATAAAATTAAACAAATAAATGGTGTATTATCTCTTTGACCTCTCAAAAATATTATACGAAAGACCTATATTGAAATAAAAAGCAGGTTTAGGATTAGCTTTATAAAAATAATCCTCAAAAGTATCATTCTTATCAAATATCCTTGCCATACCTATAAATTTCGCCCCTGTTTTCACTGTTCCGATCAATGGTCCAAAACGATGTTCATAGGTGATCCCACCATTAATTTCCATCTGTCTGAACTCATATGTTTTTCCCGGCTGATACAGGTAAAATGTAGTCCCTTCCATTCCTCCTCCGATAGCAAGCCTACTGTTTTGAGAGAAATCCTTTCTGAGCTCCACTTTCTGAGGAAGAATGATATCTGCTACCCAGCCGTTATTAAAGGTATGCTCATAAGTAAATGTAACAAATGCCGGAATTTTCATACTCGTATCGGCAAAGGCTACTACACCTAATGTCATTTTAGTTTTAGGAGTTGATTTTAGAACCAATGTACCGGATGCCATTCCTTTTATCCTTTCAAAATGCTGCTCAGATCCGTCTACCATAGCACTTACAGTATAGATGACCGGTTTATTGAAAAGTCGTGAATAGTACATAAAATTAAGAGATTCCGTATGATAATGAAAATCCATTTTATTATTTTCCTGCATTCCAAAAACCTGATCAGGATTCTCTACTTCAAGAGAAGTATATTTATAAAGAAGAGTAGTCCCGATTGACCAATTATTTCTTCTCATAAGGTTAATATTCGCTGTAGCTTTTATATGGTACATATTTTTAACCTTATTTTCAGGAAGATCAACATTATTTAACTGGCTGTCAAACTTATAGGGCATGAGTTGGGTATACTCCACATTAAAAGTCCGGGCTCTGGGAAACCTCTCTGGAAGATAAGATTCTACTTTTTTTGAAACATTTGACGAATCTGAGATCTGTGCAAAAGAAAGCACAGGAATAGCACTGCAGATAAAGAGCAACCTGCATTTTAATAAATTTTTCATTCAAAAACTGTTTATTTTATTTCGGATAAATCAGAGCCAAAAAAATTAAAAAGAAAGGTTCTGTTATAATATTTCTGTAAATTGTATTTCTGTATATAATGCTGTATATTCTTCTGACTGTAATCGGTATTCAGTTCAAGAACATAAACAAACCAAATCTCATCCAGCTGGTATTTATTTTTAAAAAACTGTATTTTCTGGTAATTACAGTTGAAATGGATAAAATGAAGATTATCACAAAAAATGATCCCTGCTTTTAATCCTTTATTCTTTATGATATTGATGTCATCATCTGCATAATTAATAATTTCAATAGATGATGAAAGACATTCTACAAATTTGAACAGATCAATAACCTGTATGAGTTTTTTCTCTTTCTCACTTTCCGGTAAACAAAGCAGGTCTAGCTCTTCATCTAATTTTACAAATTCTTCTAAATTCATTTTCTCATTACGTTTTATGCAACAAATTTATTTATACCTGAATTTAGTTATAAAGATTTTATATCTGAAACGGACAAAAAATGAGATTAACAGCCATCACATCATTCCTTCATATTCTTATTCTTGATAAAACTTCTTTTTCTTTTTAAAAAGGTTATCAATCTGCCGTACATAGATTATCTGCATATTAAGATTATAGAGACTCAAAGGATCATTATTCATAGTATAAACTACCTTATTATGAAGAAGGAAGCCGAAAGAAGCAGCCCAGTTTTCTTTATGATAGGAAACTGCACCCCGCGCAAAAGCGGTAGGATAAATCTTAATTTTAAAATCTTTAAGCAAATCTGTGGTATTTCCAAAATTTGCTCCCAGCGTTGCCATCCCTGTCATCAACCAATGATCGTTAATAACCCAGGAATAAGCATACCCTCCATTGGCTCCCATCTGAAAATTATGAAACACATTCTGTTCTGAAAATTCAGGTATATTTTTAAGGGAATGATAATAAACTCCACCTCCAAGAATAAAGCTGCCGGAACTTATCATTTGTTTTTCGCTCAGTTCAAAAGCTGCTTTTGAAGAAAAATGCCTGTTAAATACATAAGAAATTTCTCCACCCAGCTGAGTAACCGCAAGATCAGGATATACTTTAATATCTTTCTTTTCCTCATTATAAAATCCTTTATACTTTTGCCAAAGAAAATCCACTACCAGTTTTTCCCCATAATGATGGATCTGAAGATCCGTAATGGTTGATTTCCCATAGATATTCTTGCTTTTTAAAGGTAGAAATCCATATGCATAATTGAAGTTCAGAACCGTATTTTTCAAAGAAACTCCGGCTCCAAAATTCAGTGAATTATTCGGGCTGAACTGCACATTATTATTTTTCAGGAAAAGATTGTTATTGGACGAATACAAAGAAATCATCATATCCTTAGAATAAGAAGCTTTATAACTTAAAGAATCTTTTTTCTGGGCTGATACAATAACCGAATACAAAAATAGGAGAGGAATTATTTTTTTAGCATAAAAAGTCATGTTTGACAAAAATAAGTACTCCTTACATTTGAAAATAATATAAAACAGGTGAAACAGACAATTATACATTTTAAAAGGTTTTTGACCTGATTATGTCCGGAAGATCTTATCTTTAATAAAATTCTTTCTTATGAAAACAAGTGCTGGAATTTTATTATTCAGAAAAGAAAAAACAGATCTGTTTATTTTTCTGGTCCATCCCGGAGGTCCTTTCTGGAAAAATAAGGATATAGGGGCATGGTCTATTCCCAAAGGAGAAATACTTCCCGAGGAAGATCCTTTAGAAAGAGCTTTAATTGAATTCGAGGAAGAAACCGGAAAAACAATACAGGGAAATTTTATAGAACTTTCTCCAATTAAACAAAAAGGAGGGAAGGCTGTACATGCCTGGGCAGTGGAAGGGGAGCTTGATCCTTCTCAGTTGAGCAGCAATACTACAGAAATAGACTGGCCGCCAAGATCAGGTAAAAAACTGGAAATCCCGGAAGTTGATCAATGGGAATGGTTTATAGTTGATAAAGCCAAAGAAAAGATTAATATAGCTCAGGTCTCATTAATAACAGAGCTTGAAAAAATCCTTCAATTAAAGTCCATATAATCTTTTGCTTCATTAATATGCATAAAAATACAGGTATCCCAACTAAGGAATACCTGCATTTTTACAATAGATATCAGCGATTCGCTTTGTTATTTTTTGCTTCTTCTACAATCTTTGAAAAAGCCCTCATCTTTTTACGTTTTTCATGTTCGGAAGAAGAAAAATGCAATGCTTCCCGCTTAAGTTTCAGGTAGCTCTGATATACCTTAATATCTAAATTTCCATCATGTACAGCTTTAAGAACTGCACAACCGGCTTCATTGGTATGTGTACAGTCTTTGAAACGACAAAGTTCTGTATAATCGGAAATATCCAATATCTCTTCCAGTGAACCGGAATCATCCACTGTAATACCAAATTCACGGATTCCGGGAGTATCAATTAAAATACCGGAGCCTTCCAGTAATACCATTTCCCTACGGGTAGAAGTATGTCTTCCTTTTCCTGTAGACTGACTTATATCTGAAGTCAACAAGACAGTTCTCTCACAAAGTGTATTGATAAGTGAACTCTTTCCAACACCTGAAGAACCTACAAATACAACCGTTTCTCCCTCAGATATAGATTCCCTTAACTGAAGAATAGTTTCAGGATTATGAATACTCGTAAAAAATATCGGTAACTGATTGGAAAGATGTTTAATTACTTCATCAATTTTCTCTCTGTCAAAAGCTAAATCGGATTTGTTCAGCACCAATACAGGGTTGATATTTTCTTCCTTTATCTGAACCATAAAACGTTCCACCCGGCGTGCATTAAAATTATCATCAAGGCTTTGCACTATAAATGCTTTATCTATATGAGATGCAATCATTTGCTTATCAGCCAACGTTCCGTTTTTCTTACGGTATAAAGTCTTTTCCCGCGGCAGCATATCAACAATAATTCCTTTATTTTCTTCAAATGGCTGAAAGATCACCCAATCTCCCACACAGGGCAATTCGTCATCTGATTTACCAAACATCATATTTCCCGCCAGTTCACACAGAAATATTCCGTCTCTGGAAATAACTTCACAGCAGGTACGATGTACTATTGTAATCCTCCCATGTGATAAGGCTGAATGTATTGTATTTTGTTTCTGTTGGTCCAGTACAGGAGTCCAACCATATTTATTTAAATTAATCATTACTTTATTTTTTTGAAATAAAACGTCCTTCCGGAATTCTCTTTATTCTGAATTCTGAATATTATTAATGA
>NZ_JALAHD010000006.1 GCF_022712095.1 Chryseobacterium sp.
CAGAGTGGCTAAATGGGACTGACTGTAACTCAGTTGCTTCGGCTTCGTAGGTTCGAATCCTGCTCTCCCCACTATATTTTTTAAGAAAAAAACTTGCAGGTTAATAAAGGTTTTTATAGATTTGCACAGCGTTTACCAACAATCTTGGAAACAAAATTGCGGAAGTAGCTCAGTTGGTAGAGCGTCAGCCTTCCAAGCTGAATGTCGCGGGTTCGACCCCCGTCTTCCGCTCAAAAAAATCACTCTATTATAAGCGTGATTTTTTTATTTGCCGACTTAGCTCAGCGGTAGAGTGCTTCCTTGGTAAGGAAGAGGTCACGGGTTCAAGTCCCGTAGTTGGCTCATCAGAATTCTTTATAAAATTGCAGCAATCGTTGCAATTTTTTATTTTATATACTATCAGAAAACGAAAAACCTGATTCTCCATTCCATATATTTTTATTTCTTTTCATTGTATTTATATAATATTTACTTATAAACTTGCAATATTTAAAGCAATCAATCCTAAAAATTTTCATTAAATTCGTATCAAATAAATTTTTTGATGAATATTCTTTTATTAGAAGACGACCTTATCCTTTCAGCAGAATTAAGTAAATTTTTAGAATCGAATAATTTTACCTGTGATAGGATTTATGACGGGGAAACTTTTCTCCGTCAGATCAAAGGCAATATTTATGATTTATATCTTTTGGACATCAATGTTCCTAAAATAAATGGTTTGGATGTATGCCAGACCATACGCTCTTTTGATAAGATTACACCCATATTCATTATTTCTGCCTATGGAGAGCTATCGGATAAGAAAGATGCTTTCACAAGGCTTGCGGATGATTATCTTGTAAAACCCTTTCAGTTTGAAGAACTCCTTCTACGTATCAATTCACTGTTGAGAAGAAAAACACCTGCAGACGTTGTTGATCAGGAAGTAATCAGGATTGATGATCTTATTATCAATAAAACCGAACAAAAAGTATTCAGAGGAACTACCGAGATTGCTTTGACACTCAAGGAATTTCAATTGTTGGTATATTTAGCTGAGGCGCAGGGAAGAATTGTTTCAAAGCAACAGATTACAGAGCATGTATGGGAGCATAATTTTAATACCAATACCAACACTGTAGAAGTTTACATTAATTTTTTAAGAAAAAAAATAGATAAGGATTTCAAAGTAAAGCTGATTCATACCCGTTCGGGATTCGGATATTATTTAAGCCCGATATGATATGTCCCTGAAAAGAAAGATAGCTTTAAGCCTCAGTATTGCATTTTCATTACTTTTTGGTATTGTAATGATGGTGATCTATGCTTCTTTTGATGATTTCAGAAGGGATGAATTCAAAGAAAGGTTTCGTCAAAGATTAGAATTTACTTCCCATTTTATTTCAAAGTCTAAAGATTTTGAGGAAGAAGCTCCTCTTTTTTTTAATGAAAATTCCGATAATATCCTGTTAAATGAGAAGATATTAATTTTTAACGAAGATAAAGAGCTTATCTATAGTACTATAAAAGACAGAAATGTAACGTGGGATGCCCATCTTCTGGAAGAACTTGATAAGAAAAAAATTATCTACAGTGAAGAAACAAAACCGGAGATCTATGCTGCACTAAAGACAATCAACGGTGAAAAATATTATATCCTCACCAGTGCTTATGATACGAATGGCAAATCAAAGCTATCTTACCTGAAATATCTGCTTATTGCTGCTTATCTTATGAGTGCTCTTATCATTGGCCTCTTCAGCTATTACTTTGTAGGACAATTTCTGCGGCCTCTCGAAGATCTGAATAAAGAGGTTTCGAAGATTACTGCACATAAACTCACTACTCAATTTGCTGTAGAAGAATCGGAAGATGAAATCAGTATTCTGACACAGTCTTTTAACACGATGATTGGAAGGCTGGATGATGTTTTCCAGTCCCAGAAGGATTTTACGGCTAGTGCTTCCCATGAAATAAGAACACCTATTACCCGAATGTCCTTTCAGCTGGAGAATCTGATGAAGCTTGAGCATCATTCTCCTCAGACGATGGCTGCATTGAAACAAATTCTGCAGGATGTTTATCAGTTATCTGATTTAACGAATTCATTACTCATATTAAATAAATTTGATAAAGAAAATATTCAGAGTATTTATGAAGAAGTCAGAATTGATGAAGTGATTTTTAAATCATTTGAAGCTATTGAGAAAAGTTATCCTGAATTGAAAATGGATTTTCTTATTGCTGGAGATACCATTGCTGAAACACTTCTTGTGATTAACGGAGTACCATCCCTTCTAGAGATTGTATTTATTAATTTATTTAAAAATGCTGCGATTTATTCCGATAACTCAGAAGTGAAACTGCTGATTAAAGAAACGGTTGACTACGTAGTTGTGGAGGTAATTTCGCAAGGAAATACCATTTCGGAAGAAGAACAGCCTAAATTGTTTGAAGCTTTTATGAGGGGCGATAATTCTCATAATATTTCCGGCTCAGGACTAGGGCTTCGAATTGTAAAGAGAATATTGGAATATCATAATGCTGATATTACTTATTCCGTACCCTTTGAAAAAACCAATAAATTTACTGTGACATTCCGAAAATAGAAATTTAATTTTTTTTTAATAATAGTTTAAGTCGGTTTTAATTCTGTCATACCATTTTTGTAATCTTAAACTCAATAGAATGAATAAATTTGTGGGGCTTTTCATTATCATTTCTTCATTCACAGTGGCTCAGCAACAGATGTCACTCTTAGACTGTGAAAATGCATTTCAGCAGAATAATCTTCAATTGCTTGCCGGGCAGTATAATATCAATATGGCAGATGCAGATATTTTACAAGCCAAAATATGGGAACTGCCTCAAATAAGCGGTGAAATCAATGCTTATAATCCCGAAGCAAAAAAACTTTTTGATGTAGGACATGCTAAAGGAGCTGATATTACCCAACTCATCTATATGGGAGGCAAAAAGAAAAATGAGATTGCTTTTGCAAAATCTAATAAAGAATTGGCTCAGCTGCAGTTTTCCCAATTACTGATAGATCTGAGGACACAGCTGAGAACTACTTACTATAATCTTTACTATGAAAAACTGAAGCTGGATAATACCAATAGGCAGCTTGGGTATATGAACGAATTATTGTCAGCCTATAAAATACAATCTGCGAAAGGTAATGTTTCCCTTAGAGATGAAGTCAGATTGCAGAGTATTGTGATTCAGTTGAGCAATGATAAGGTTGGAATTAACAAAAATATCCTTGAACTGGAGCAGAGTTTAAAGCTTTTGACTGGATTGAAAGAAAGTATAGAACCACAGCTGTCAGAAACTGAAGCAAAAAGTATTCTTGACTCTCAGCCTTTTGGAGATGAGGAAGCATTAAAAACAAAGGCTTTGGAAAATAATGCTGATTATCTGTATAACCTTAAATTGATTGATAACAGTAAACTCTATGCTCAATGGCAGAAGTCTTTAAATGTACCGGATGTAAATATTGGCGCAGGTTGGGATCAAAATGGAGGAACTTTTAAAAATGAAGTAAATCTTAAAATAGGGATTCCTATTCCTTTATGGAAAAGTAATCAGGGGAATGTTGAGAAAGCGAATTATGCCATTCAGCAAAATCAAAAAAATGCAGATTACCAAAAGTTAAACCTTGAAACAAAAGTAGAGGCCGCTTTTCAAACCTGGAAAACCCAATATGAGCAATTATCCCAATTCAAAACCAGTGATCTTGATAATCTGAATCTTGTCTATGACGGAATATTAAAAAATTTCAGAAGAGGAAATATCAGCCTCATAGAGTTTGTTGATTTTATGGATAGTTATAGAGAAACTATTCTTCAGGTTTATGAAATGCGAAATGAAGTGATTCAATCTGCCGAACTTCTTAATCAATTAGTACAAACAAAAATCTTCTATTAAAGAAATGAAAAAATATATCATACTTCTCTGGGGAGCGTTATCCTTATTCTCCTGTTCCAAGAAAGAAGAAAAGAAGCCTGACCCAAAAGGATTTGAATTAAGCAATACCATGTTTAAATCCATTTCCTTAGCTAAAGTAGAGAGACAAAACATAGAAGATTATTATAGTTTTTATGGGAAAATTTCTGCTGACAAAAACAGTTATATAGATGTTTATCCGCTGGTAGGAGGAAATGTTTTGAGTGTGAATGTGGAACTGGGGGATTATGTAAGAAAAGGACAGGTACTGGCGACCATAAGAAGTACGGAATTGGCGGAGGTGCAAAAAGATGTGAGTGACGCTAAGACTGATCTGGTAGTGGCTCAGAATAATTTAAGGGTGGCTAAAGAATTATATGAAGGAAAACTGAATACTGAAAAAGATATACTGGAAGCTAAAAGTGAAGTTCAGAAAGCACAGGACCAGTTGCAGAGAGCTAATGCGGTAAGTGCGGTATATAATGTTAAAAAAGGGAATATTTACAGTGTGGTCGCTCCGATCAACGGATATATTGTTCAGAAAAATATTAATAAAGATATGCAGCTCCGAAGTGATAGAAGTGATAATATCTTTGACGTTGCCAATACTACCAATGTATGGGCTATTATGAATATAAATGAATCAGATATAGATAAGATAGGTCTCGGAATGAAAGCTGAAGTATCAACGCTTTCCTATCCTGATAAGATATTTTATGGGAAAATAGATAAAATATTTAAAATTATCGATCCTGAAACCAATTCTATGCAGGCGAGGGTAGTGCTCGATAATGCCAATGGGTTGTTGATTCCTGAAAGTAAGGCAACAATAAAAATATTGAATTCTGAAACTGATAAAGCCCTTACTGTTCCATCCAAAGCGGTGATCTTTGATGATAACAGAAGTTTTGTAGTCGTTTTCGAGTCGAGGGCAGATGTGAAAATCAAAGAAATAAAAGTTTTAAAGCAGGTAGGAGATGTTACCTATGTTTCAGAAGGCCTTTCAGAAGGAGAGAAAGTGATTACCACTAATCAGCTGCTGATTTACCGCTCACTTAATAATTAAATCCATCCCTATTATTCCATGAATAAATTCATAAAAAATATCATTGCATTCTCCCTTAAAAATAAAGCATTTACATTTATTTGGGTGGGTATATTGGCTATAGCAGGATTCATTAGTTTTAAAAATATGCCGATTGAAGCCTTTCCGGATGTTACCAATACGCAAATTGTTATCATTACACAATGGAATGGAAGAAGTGCAGAAGAAGTAGAAAGATTTGTTACTACACCGATAGAATTGGCGATGAGTCCAGTTCAGAAAAAAACGAGTGTAAGAAGTACCACCATGTTCGGGCTATCCATTGTAAAGATTCTTTTTGATGATGGAGTGGATGATACTTTTGCGAGAAATCAGGTTAATAATCAGCTTAGAACAGTAAGCCTTCCTGATGATGTGGAACCTGAGGTACAGCCGCCTTATGGGCCTACCGGAGAGATATTCAGGTATACCATTGAAAGTAAGAAAAAAGACTCCAGAGAGCTTTTGACTTTGCAAAATTGGGTTATAGACCGTGCTCTCCGGGGAGTTCCGGGTGTAGCAGATATCAATGTATTTGGTGGTCAGGATAAAGTTTTTGAATTGAGTATTGATCCACGAGCATTGGATAAATATAATTTAACTCCTCTTCAGGTATATGAGGCAGTCACTAAAAGTAACCTGAATGTAGGGGGAGATGTTATTGAAAAAAACGGACAGGCTTATGTGGTGAGAGGAATAGGGCTGGTCAAATCGGTTGCAGATATAGGGAATATTACTATTCAGAATGATAGCGGAAATCCGGTTTTGGTAAAATATGTTGCAGAAGTTCATGAAAGCTCGATGCCTAGAGTAGGACAGGCGAGTCTTAACCATAATGAAGATACTGTAGAAGGCATTGTTGTGATGCGGAAAGGAGAAAATCCGAGAGAAGTATTAGTAGGCGTTAAAGCTAAGATCGATGAACTTAATGAAAAAATTCTTCCAAAAGATGTAAAGCTTGTTACTTTCTACGATCGCGATAACCTTATGGATTTTACGACTCATACCGTAATGCATAACCTCATTGAGGGAATTATTTTAGTTACAGTGATCGTTTTTATTTTTATGGCAGACTGGAGAACAACGCTTATTGTTTCCATCATTATTCCACTATCATTACTGTTTGCATTTTTATGCCTGAAAATGGCTGGGATGAGTGCTAACTTACTTTCTTTAGGAGCAGTAGACTTTGGAATTATCATTGATGGAGCGGTGGTAATGGTGGAGGGGCTCTTTGTGATGCTCGACCATAAAGCCCATAAATATGGAATGGAAAAGTTCAATAAAATGGCCAAAGGGGGGTGGATTAAGCAGACAGGGACAGGGCTTGGAAAAGCGATTTTCTTTTCAAAATTAATTATTATCACTTCCCTTATTCCTATTTTTTCCTTTCAGAAGGTAGAAGGCAAAATGTTTTCTCCACTGGCTTTTACACTGGGATTTGCTTTACTGGGTGCTTTGATTTTTACCTTGACATTGGTCCCTGTTTTATCTCATATCCTTCTGAATAAAAATGTGAAAGAAAAAAATAATCCGTTTGTTAACTTTTGGGATCGGACTGTAGTGAAAGGATTTAATCTTACCTTTAGAAATAAGGGAATGAGTATGATAGTGGCGATTTCTTTTCTTGCTGTTACATTATTTTCCGCTAAATTTTTAGGAACAGAATTCTTACCTCAGTTAAATGAAGGTTCACTTTGGATTACTGCGGAAATGCCGATGAGTTCATCATTAAAAGAATCATTAAAAACAGCAGATCTTCTGAAGAAAGATATTATGAGCTTTTCTGAAGTTACGGATGTTCTTGCACAGACTGGAAGAAGTAATGATGGTACAGATCCTAATGGATTTGGATTTGTTCAGTTTGCAGTAAATCTTAAGCCCAGAGAAGAATGGAAACGTAAAATAAGCTATGATGAACTGATTGAAGAGATTGATGAAAAACTTAGGAGCTATCAGGGAATCACATTCAATTATTCCCAGCCTATTTCTGATAATGTAGCCGAAGCGGTTGCTGGCTTTAAAGCGGAGAACGGAATAAAGATTTACGGGGATAACCTGGAAACCTTGGACAAACTGGCGGAAGAAGTTTTAAAATCTATTAAAGACGTGGAAGGGGTTAAAGACCCGGGAATCATCAAAAATATTGGTCAGCCGGAAGTAAGTGTAGTATTGGATAGAGATAAAATGGCTGCTTATGGAGTTATGCCTGCGGATGCCCAGGCTGTTTTGGAAATGGCTTTTGGTGGGAAAACAGCTTCGGAAATGTTTGATGGTGAAAGGAAATTTCCGATTAGATTACGTTATTCGGAAGAATACCGAAAAGATGAGAACGATATAGCTTCTCTAATGGTTCCTACACAGGATGGAGCCAAAATACCGTTAAAAGAAATCAGTAATATTATTAAAGACAATGGCGCAGCCTTTATTTATCGTGATGATATTAAACGCTATATAGGCGTCAAGTTTTCTATTCGTGACCGTGATTTGGGAAGTACTATAGCAGATGCCCAGAAAAAAGTTTCTCAAATAGAACTTCCGGATGGATATTCTCTCGGATGGACAGGACAGTTTGAGAACCAGCAAAGAGCTTCTCATAGATTGGCTCAAGTAGTTCCTGTAAGTATTATTATGATCTTCTTTTTGCTATTTATTCTGTTTGGAAACATTAAAGATTCCTTACTGGTACTTGCAAACGTTCCCTTTGCATTAATAGGTGGAATTATAGCTCTCCATATTACCAGAATTAATTTTGGAATATCGGCAGGAGTAGGAATGATTGCTTTGTTGGGAATCTGTATTCAAAATGGAGTGATTCTGATATCGGAATTTCATCAGAATGTAAAAAATGGGCTTTTACTCGATCAGGCGATACTCAATGGCGTGAAATCCAGAACGAGACCTGTAATTATGACAGCTTTGATGGCTTCTATCGGATTATTACCGGCAGCCCTTTCTACAGGAATCGGCTCTGAATCTCAGAAACCCTTAGCTATTGTTATTATAGGAGGTTTGGTTACTGCTACAGTACTTACTCTACTTATATTTCCTATTATTTTTTGGTTCTTTAACAGAGCAAAAAATCATGATTGAAAATCATGTTTAAATGTTTGTAATATTAATTTAAAAATGTAGCTTTGTGTAAAGTTTATTTCGTAATATTTTTATGATAATTTGATTATATA
>NZ_JALAHD010000106.1 GCF_022712095.1 Chryseobacterium sp.
ACGTAATGTTGATTAAGCTAATAGAATCAATGTTTTGTGAGAAGATTAATAATCCTATTTTTGTGGAAAATTATTGGAATGAGTTTTAAAATTTTTATTGGTAGCGTAGTGAGTCTACTTTTGTTTTCTTGTACAGCGAAACAGGAAATTAATTATATGAAGGATATTGATAGTATGGTTCTGGATAATTCTATTAAAAACAGTAGAAGCAACATACAACCCGGAGATCAATTGATCATTACTGTTTCAGCTAAAGATATGGATGTGGTGAAACCGTTCAATCAAACCTATTCTTCTGGTGCTACAGTTACCCAGTATTCTGTTCCTAGCTCTAATAACCAGGTTCAGCAACTTCCGGTATCAGGCCCTACTTATATTGTAGATACTGATGGGGTTATTATATTCCCTCAGATCGGGCAGATCAGCACTAAAGATGAGAATATTGAAACATTAAGAGCAAAATTAACAGGTTTGTTAAGGGAATATGTTAAAGATCCGATAGTGGATGTCAAACTTATCAATTTTAAAGTTTCATTATTGGGTGAAGTGACAAAACCAGGAACGTATGTAATTCCGGACGGAAGTACTACTTTACTAGGAGCTTTAGGATTGGCGGGTGATTTAACTCCCTATGGAATACGAACTAATGTTTTGGTAGTTAGAAATATAGATGGTCAGATTTCAAAAGAAAGAGTAGATCTTACCAGTGCTAATTTTATTAATTCCCCTTATTACTACTTAAAGCAGAATGATGTCGTATACATACAACCTAATACGAATAGAGAAAAGTCAGCTAGATTGGACCCTAATACAGGATTGTATATCTCAATCGCATCAGTGATTGCTTCACTGGCAATAGGGGTTTTAGCTTTAGTTAAGTAGCAAATTAATAAAGATTTTATAAAGCATTTTTGGGCATAAACAGCCTTTAGTATTTTAAATCAATGTTATGAATAAAAAGATTATAGTATATCTTATAGCCTTAGTATCTATCTTTTCCTGTAAACCTAAACAGAAGATGGTATATATGCAGGAACATAATATGGAACAGGAAATTGCTCAGGCAAAGTTTCAGGGACTACAAATTCAGGAAGGAGATGTCCTGCAGATTCTTGTTTCTGCCCTTGACGAAAATGCTGTAAGACCCTTTAACCTTAATACTGTTAACAAGGCGGGAAGTGATTCTAATACAGGAATAAACCAATATGTTCAACCAAGTGAGTATATCGTCAACGAAAAGGGATATATCAATTTCCCGGTATTAGGAGATCTATATATTAAGGGAATGACACAGATTCAATTGAAACAAGATCTAGAATCAAGATTGAAAAGGTATCTAACGGATCCATTAGTAACAACTAGTATTAAGAATTTCAATGTTAGTATTTTGGGAGAAGTTAAAAATCCTGGACAAAAAGAGAGTGTTACACAAAAATTGAATATATTTCAAGCATTAGGTTTAGCTGGAGATATGACAGACTACGGAGACCGTACAAATGTCAAATTAATTAGAACTGGAGAAGATGGTAATGATCAAGTGGTTAATTTAGATTTGTCTAGAGCTGATATCGTTAATTCACCTTATTATTATATGAAACAGAATGATGTAGTATATGTACAGCCAGATAAAAATAAACAAATATTGGCTAATACAAATCCCAATAGGGCTCTTACTTTTCAAATTATCGCTTCTGCAGTAGGAGTTATAGCACTTATTATTTCTTTAACTAGATAAATAACGATATGCAACAGGTAGAACTTAAGGAAAAAGGAGAAACACCGGATATGAGAAAAGTTTTAGGTAAATACTTTCGCAGATGGCCTTGGTTTCTTGTTTCTGTTTTGATTTTTCTTATGGGAGCTTATATATACATTCGATATTCTATTCCTCAATATCAGACCAAGACAACTCTTAAGTACGATAAAAAGCAGACCGATCTTTCATCTGCTTTAGTAGATCTTGATAACTTAGGTATGGGGTTAGGGAATGCTGATGAGTTGAAGAGTGAAGTTGCTGTTGTAAAATCAAGACCTATTTTGATGCAGGTTGTGAATAACCTTAATCTGAATGTTCAATATTATAATGCTGGTGATATTAAAGATTCCGAACTATTTACAGATGTACCCATTATTGGAAAAGTAATCCATTATGATACTAATAATAAAAAGTTTAAGTCTTCTGAATATACAGTAGCTAAAGAATATGGAAATGAATTCGTTTTATGGAATGAAAAGAAAGAGGAAATCAAAGGTACTTTTAATAAACCATTAAAACTGGATTTTGGAATAGTAGTACTTCAAAAAAATCAAGGAATTCCTTTTCGTTCAAAGTATAAAATTGTTTTTTGGAAACCCTTAGAAAAAGTTAAGAAATTAGAAAAGGCTATTCAGGTCGATCTTCCAGACCAAAAAGCTATGCTGATGGATATCAGTATAGTAGGGACTGTTCCGGAAAAATCAGAAGCTATCCTCAATGAAGTTGCGAAACAATATAATTTAGATGGTCTTAGGGATAAAAATTTACAAGCTCAAAATACCCAAGAGTTTATAGATAAAAGATTAGAAGTAATTACCCGTGACCTTTCTGGGGTGGAGAATCAAAAAGAAGATTTTCAGAACCGTAATCGTATTGTTGACTTACAAACACAAGCAGAGCTGGCACTTCAAAATACAAGCGATAATACAAAGACTCTTCTTTTACAACAAACACAGTTGGATTTACTTAATTCACTTGGAGCCGAAGCAGCAAAAAATAATGGGCAAATAATGCCCTCTAATTTAGGTCTTAGTCCATCTTTAGAGCAGGCTATTTCACAATATAATACATTGCTGATAAGTAGAAATAAAACGCTTAAACAGGCAACTAGTGAGAATCCAGCTGTGATTGAAATGAATAAGGAAATCTCCTCACTTAAAGAGATTGTTAGAGATAATATCCGTGAACAAAAAGAGAATATTCAAGTATCAATTAATAAACTAAACAGCCAGATTAGTGCCAGTAATGGTATGATAGAAAAGGTTCCTAGCCAATCGAAAGTATATCGTGGAATAGAACGTCAACAGAATCTTAAAGAACAGCTTTTCCTTTTTTTACTACAAAAAAGAGAAGAAAATGCAATTAATTTATCTGTTAACGTACCTAAAGCTAAGATTGTAAATCCCGCTTTTACGGATGATGAACAACCTATTTCCCCCCGCAAGAAAGTTATTTTCTTAGGAGCCATTCTTTTAGGGTTATTAGTTCCATTTATGATTTTGTACTTATTATTTATGTGGGACGATAAAATCTATAGTAGGGATGATATTAAAGAACGATCTTCACTGGGAATTTTGGCTGATATTCCATCTTTAAAGGCTAATGTAAACCATTTAGTACAAAAAAATGATTTTTCTGAACTTGCTGAAGCATTTCGGGTCCTTGTTTCCAATCTTAAATTTGTTTTACCTAATAAAGATTCTGCGAAAGTTGTTATGGTAACCTCATCCGTTAAGGGAGAGGGGAAGACTTTAGTGTCTGTAAACCTTGCGCTTACATTAGCAAACAAGAACGGAAGAGCCTTACTTATTGGCTCTGATATAAGGAATCCTCAAATCCAAAGGTATGATAATGAAAAAACAAAGAGAAAGGGCTTAACAGAATTTTTATATGATGAACATGTGAATGTTGAAGAGCTTATTCATACTTCTGATACAAACTCTTATTGTGATGTTATTTATGCAGGAAGTATCCCTCCCAATCCTCAAGAGCTTCTTTCTAATGGAAGGTATCAGGAGCTTATTAATCAAATGTCTTCAAAATATGCATACATTATTATAGATTCTGCACCCCTTATGCTGGTTTCTGATACGCTTAGTATTGCAAATGTTGCTGATGCAACCCTTTATGTTGTGAGGTCAGGAGTTTCAAAAAATATTTTGTTAAATTTTGCCAATGATCTGGTAAGAGATTCAAAATTATCGAATGTTGTATTTGTAATCAATGATATTTCAAAACATATTGGTGGCTATGGTTCTAATTATGGCTATGGTTATGGCTATACTAACGATAAACAAGAGACTTGGTGGAAAAAACTTCTTAAAAGATAAAGCTTAATTGGTACACCATTTTTATGAACTTTTAAAGCACGGAGAAATTAAAATGAACAAAAAAATTAAAATTGCCATAATTGGTTTGGGGTATGTAGGCTTACCATTAGCACGGTTGTTTGCAACAAAGTACTCTGTTGTAGGTTATGATATTAATAAAGAAAGAGTAAAAGAATTGAGTAATGGTATTGATTCTACTTTTGAAGTTGAAAATGATTTATTGGAAACAGTTTTAATAAGGGAAAATCCGTTTCTTAATCACCAAGATCATAATCATGGGCTATATTGTTCATTAAATATAGAAGATATTAAAGATGCGAATATTTATATAGTGACGGTTCCTACACCTGTAGATAAGCATAGTCGACCTGACCTGACACCTTTATATAAGGCTTCTGAAACAGTGGGGAAAGTTTTAAAAAAAGGAGATATAGTTATCTATGAGTCTACTGTATATCCTGGTGTCACAGAAGAAGAATGTGTTCCTGTGTTGGAAAGGGTATCGGGGTTAAGGTTTAATGTAGATTTTTTTGCAGGGTATTCTCCTGAAAGAATTAACCCAGGAGATAAAGAAAGGACGGTAGAGAAAATATTAAAAGTTACCTCAGGTTCTACACTGGAAATAGGAAAAGAAGTAGATAACCTTTATAGATCTGTAATTACTGCGGGTACTCATTTAGCTCCTACCATTAAAGTTGCTGAAGCATCCAAGGTTATAGAAAACTCCCAACGTGATATAAATATTGCGTTTGTAAATGAGTTGGCAAAAATATTTAACCTATTAGGTATTGATACTCATGCTGTTCTTAAGGCTGCAGGTACTAAATGGAATTTTTTACAATTTAAGCCCGGTCTTGTAGGGGGACATTGTATTGGTGTTGATCCTTTTTATCTTGCTCAAAAAGCTCAAGATGTGGGGTATTATTCAGAGTTGATCTTAACTGCGAGGAGGCTGAATGATTCTATGGGAACTTTTGTAGCCTCTCAGGTAGTAAAGACCATGATTAAAAAAGAAATTAATATTAATAGGGCTAAAGCTTTAAACCTAGGTGTTACATTTAAGGAAAATTGCCCAGATGTACGCAACACTAAAGCGGTAGATGTTATAAAAAGTTTAGAGGAATATACAATTAATGTTACGACATTTGATCCTTGGGCAAATCCTGAGGAAGTATTCCTTGAATATGGAATTAAATCTGCTAACTCATTGGAAGAAATCAATGATAAATTCGATGTAATTATTCTTACAGTAGCTCATCAGGAATTTATTGATTTGGATTTGACACAATACTTGAAAGAAGGCGGTGTAATATATGATGTAAAAGGTATCTTAACTCAAAGTGATGCCAGACTATAAGCACGATAGAATAGAAAAATTATGAAGACAAAACATCTTGTAGTTTTCGGGACTCGTCCTGAAGCTATTAAAATGGCTCCCTTGGTGAAAGAATTTCAAAAACGAGAAGAATTTGATATAAAAGTTTGCGTTACTGCTCAACACCGAGAAATGTTGGATCAAGTATTAGAGTTTTTTGAAATAACTCCTGATTACGATTTGAATTTAATGAAACCTAATCAGAATCTGTATACTTTAACAGCGGACATTATTACAGGAATGAAAAATATATTGGAAGAATTTCAACCTGATTTTGTGTACGTACATGGTGATACCACTACAACGATGGCTGCAAGTATAGCATCATTCTATTCAGGAGCAAAAATATGTCATGTTGAAGCAGGGTTAAGGACTCATAATAAGAGATCTCCGTTTCCGGAAGAAATTAATAGACAAATTTCAGGACGTATTGCAGATTATCATTTTGCACCTACAAGTCAGTCAAAAGTAAATTTATTAGCTGAAAATATAAAAGAAGCAGATATTTTAGTAACGGGTAATACCGTAATCGATGCTTTATTGGATAGCTCAGAAAGAGTCAATACAATTGAAAATAAAGAAATTGAGTTTTTAAAAACGATTATTAAACCCTTTGAAAAGCTTATACTGGTTACAGGACATCGTCGTGAAAATCATGGACAAGGGTTTATTAATATTTGTGAAGCATTAAAGGAAATTGCAATATCTCATTCAGATGTTCAGATTATTTATCCTGTTCATTTAAACCCTAATGTGAAAAAACCGGTTTATGATATTTTATCAGGAATAGAAAATATTAAATTGATCGATCCGCTAGCGTATCCGGCTTTTGTTTGGTTAATGAACCAATCCTATATGATTATTACAGATTCAGGGGGGGTTCAGGAAGAAGCTCCTAGTTTAGGAAAACCAGTTCTGGTAATGCGTGATACAACAGAGCGCCCAGAAGCCATAGAAGCTGGTACTGTAATCTTAGTAGGTACAGATAAAAATAAAATTATTTCGGAAGCACAGAGTTTATTAACAGATACTCAGCGATATCAAACCATGAGTGCATTACATAATCCTTATGGTGATGGAAAGGCGTGTATGCGTATAGCTGAATTTATCAAAACAAAATAATTGTATAAAGAATAAATATGGAACCAAAAGTAGTAACCATCGGTTTAGGATATATAGGATTACCTACATCGGCTTTAATTGCAAATAATCATATTGCTGTTCACGGAGTAGATATTTCGAAGCATGTTGTGGATACAATTAATGCCGGAAAAATTCATATTGTAGAACCCGAATTAGATGAAGCAGTTGCTAAAGCTGTTAAAGCTGGATATTTGAGAGCAGATGTTACTCCGGTTACTGCAGATACCTATTTGGTGGTGGTACCTACCCCTTTTAAAGGAAATCATGAACCAGATATTTCTTATGTGCAAGCCGCTACAGAAGTAATTATTCCATTGCTGAAAGAAGGAGATTTATACATTATAGAATCCACATCTCCTGTTGGAACAACAGAAAAAATGATGGATTTAATCTTTTTAAGGCGTCCTGAGCTAGTAGATAAAATTTTCCTAGCCTATTGCCCGGAACGCGTATTACCCGGAAATGTAATGTATGAACTTGTTCACAATGATCGAGTTATTGGAGGGATCAATGAATCTTCTACACAAAAAGCCTTAGCTTTTTATGGGCAGTTTGTAAAAGGAGAATTACATCCTACTAATGCACGTACCGCTGAAATGTGTAAATTAACTGAGAACTCCTCCCGTGACGTCCAAATAGCTTTTGCAAATGAATTATCGTTGATTTGTGATAAAGCTGGTATTAACGTTTGGGAATTGATCAATTTAGCTAACAAGCATCCAAGAGTTAATATTCTACAGCCAGGGTGTGGAGTGGGTGGTCACTGTATTGCGGTGGATCCATATTTTATTACTGCAGATTTTCCGATGGAGTCACGTATTATTGCTCAAGCCCGTGAAACGAATAATTATAAATCTTTTTGGTGTGCAGAAAAAGTGAAAAATGCACGCTTGGAATTTGAATTAAAGAATGGGTGTCAACCATCTATTGCTATTATGGGGCTTGC
Organism: Chryseobacterium sp.; assembly: GCF_022712095.1. GTDB lineage: Bacteria > Bacteroidota > Bacteroidia > Flavobacteriales > Weeksellaceae > Chryseobacterium. Next base: position 7,551 of record NZ_JALAHD010000106.1, read on the forward strand.
ATTTAAACCCAATATTGATGATTTAAGAGAATCTCCGGCTATTTATATTGCTGAACGTGTTTTACAGGATTCGGGGGATGGAGATATGTATATTGTAGAGCCTAATGTACAGGAACATAAAATATTTAAATTGACAAATTATCAGTATGCAGTAGAGAAAGCTGATATTGTTGCTATACTTGTTGCGCATAATGAATTTAAAACATTGCAATACAGAAAAAACCAGATTGTTCTCGATTTTTGTGGAGTGACTTGTAATATATAAATTAATCTTGCTATTAAGATGAAATTAAATACCTTCAAAAATAAATTCTTACTACTATTGTTTCTGTTCTTAGGAAGTTCAAATTTAGTGTGGGCTTCTATGGTTGATGGTAAAAGGTATATTATCACAGATTATGGAGCTGTTGCAGATAATAGAACTGATAACTCTAACGTGATCAATAAGGTAATTGATATAGCCTATAAGAATGGAGGTGGTGTGGTTGTAATTCCTAAAGCTATGCAGCCATTTATTTTTATTCAGATTAATGTAAAATCAAACGTGACTTTAAAGGGAGAAGGAGGTATTTTAAAATTTAAGGATAATGTTGCAATTAATAAAAAGAAGGCTTATTATCCGATTAATAATTTAGGGTATAATAACAGCTCTTTTATTAACCTGATTATTGATGGGAATATGGTAAAAAATACTGATTTTTCTGTTTGTGATATGATCACGTGTATAGGAGAAAATTCAAAAGTTATATCCTGTAAAATTTATAATGCTCCTGATAGTGGTATCATGTTTTCCAATACAAAAAATGGTGTTTGCCAAAATAATGAAATTATTGGAGGTCGGGATTGCGGAATTTATATTAATGCCAATTCTAAAGGAGCCAATTCAGGTTCTGTAATTAATAACAATACTGTTAAGAATTTTATTATTACAGGTATTGCCGTAAAAAGACATTCATATGGGGTTACAATAGACAGTAATTCAATAGAAGATTGTGGAAATGGAATCTCAATA
>NZ_JALAHD010000107.1 GCF_022712095.1 Chryseobacterium sp.
ATCATGCACTTCCTCGATATAAATTTTCAAATGAATTTCCCGTATGTTCTTCTAACAAGTTCCTGTAATATTCGGAAGGTGTTTTACCTAAAATATCCTTAAAATAACGGTTAAAAGAAGACTTGGATTTAAATCCAGCTTCATAGGCAAAAGAGAGAAAATTAATATGTTCATCTTTCTCTATGGCTTTTTCTATCATATTTTTAAAATATTCTATCCGATATTCATTAATATAGCGGTAAAAAGGTTTATTCTTATATCCGTTTAGCATTTCACTGATCTGATATTTATTAATTTTTGTTCTTTGTGCCAATTCATCCAGTGTAAGATCACAATCTCTGAATAATTCCCCTTTCTGTACTGAATCATCCAGCTGATGCCACAGAGCATTGAATTTTTGTTCATAATCCACTATATGCACAGGAAAGTCTTTTACATTCTCCGAAATGCTATTCATATTTATTTTAATCTGAAACGAGTCTGTATCTATATCCTGTGTTATAAAAGCTTTTCTGATAATTAATAGGGAAATAGTAAGTAATGTAAAATATGAAATACATCGTATTATAATATTAATAACAGAATCATTATGGATATAAATATACAGTAATACTTTAGAGATAACAAGAACAGCTTCTAAGAACAAAATACATCCGGAAATCTTCATTATCACATCATACTCTGTCTTGTTCACTGCCCCGGAATTTGTCTTCATTATGTGGATACTTTTGCATGGGTAATAGAGATTAATAATAAACATTAGGGCCATACTGAAATTATTATATCCATACAGTAGTTTTTCATCTACCCGTTCTAGAATTATAAAAACACAGGATATAGTAATGTAAGCGATCATCAATATAAAAAAGGGAATAAAAATATACCATTTCCCGGCAACTGAAAGATTACTTCCTGTATTACTTAAGGCATATAGATAGATCAAAGGTCCATAACAAACCGAAATAAATGTATTCATCTGCTGCCTGATACTTTCGTTGGGAATAAATCCAAAAATTACAAACTTAATGATCATGTGTACAGCAATAGCAGAAAGCAGAAACATCAACAGGTAATTGGAAGGAGATTTCTTTTCTTTCACCTGCAACAGCCAAACCGCTACAAGTGCCTGAAAAGCCCCTATAATAATGATATATTGCATTTTTCCTTAGATTTTCACAAAATAAATATAAAATCAGTTTTTAATCGTTAATAACCCTATTATCTATCTGTTAAAAATTAATATCAATAATTAACATTCAATTAATGAATAAATAACAAATAGTTAAAAATAATCAAAGTATTATAAATCAATAATTTAAAAGTATCAAAACAAGGAGTGAGACGTTTGTATTTATGGTTTTTTCCTGCGGACGAAATGAAATACCAAAGTCTTCAATTTTGTCATCAAAAAAAATTTATGAACAATTCTATTGGTTTTTCAAAACAAAAGTCAAGAATCATTCAGGTATCTGCTTTCTTTTTAATAGCTTCTTTTGGAGCTCTCCATGCCCAGAGCATCAAAGGAACTATTGTCGGAAAAACAAACGGTGCTCTTCCTGGAGCGAATATTTCCATTATAGATGAAGAATCTAGAACAGTTTCAGCTTTAGATGGTGATTTCAAACTTCTTTCTCCAAGAACCGGAAACATAAATCTTAAAGTAGAATATATAGGATACGAAACCAAAATATTTCCTGTAACCTTAAAAGAAGGAACCAATGATCTTGGATATATTACCATAGAACCGGAAAATAAAAAAGATAAAGACAAGGTTAATGATATCCAGGAAGTCATTATAGCACGTCCCAATGCTTTAACACAGGCTAAAGCTTACGAAATTAAAAAGAATAATAATGCCATCATGGAAGTGATCGCAGCAGATGCCATCGGAAAACTACCTGACAGAAATGCAGCGGAGGCTGTACAGAGAGTTCAGGGAGTGGCTGTGGCAAGATATCATGGTGAAGCTGATCAGGCCACCGTCCGGGGAACTCCTTTTGCCTGGACTTCAGCTCTCTTCAACGGAAACAGGCTTCCCAGCGCGAATGTATTAGGAAACAGATCTTTTGTTCTTGATGTAGTTCCTTCAGAACTTATTCAGTTTGTACAGGTTTCTAAAGCTGTTACTCCGGATATGGACGGAGATGCCATAGGAGGAAGTATTAACTTCATCACAAGAACCGCACCTGCCAAAAAAACATTAAATATAAGTGGAGCCGGAGGTTATAACACATTCTCTCAAAATGCAACTTATAATGGCTCCATAGTGTATGGAGACCGCTTTTTCAAGAATAAACTGGGGATTATATTATCCGGAGCTATCTGGGACAGACAATGGGGGGCCGATTCATTCGATGTTACCTATAACACCAGCGCAAAAAATGAAGTGGAAAAAAAATCCATCAATTCTGTGATGATGAAAAGATATATGGGAACCAGACGTACGATAGGTCTTAACGGAGGCCTGGAATATAAATTTAATGCTAACAATAAAGTCTATTTCAGGGGAATGTTTAATAAGTTTGATGATATACGCCCTGTGTATGAATCCTATGTGGATTATACGAATAGCAGGTATCAGTATAATTTCAGATATTCCCATTATCAGACGGAATTATACGGAATGGAATGGGGAGGAGAACATAGCCTTAGCTCAAAACTTAATTTAGACTGGATGCTAAGTGATTATCAGGCCAAATATTTCCTTGAAACCCCTCCAACCAACTCAGTCAAAGGATTACCTATTGCTACCTTCAGACAGAAAATAACAGGTGGATTTAATAATCTTTCAACAGGAGGAAAACGGTATTGGGGATTTGATTCTCCTGATGGAATAGGTGGAAATTATATGGATTACAGTTCGGATCTTGCTGATTCTAACGAAGTAATGGATGCCCATAAACTCTTACTTTCCCAACTGGTAATTGCTAAACTGGATAATAACGAAAGAGATAAAATAGCAAGAGCTAACCTTAAATATGATCTCAATTCCAATATCACATTAAAAGTAGGGGCAAAATATCGTGAAAAAGACAGAAATAGCACTTATGGTTATAACGCCGTATTTATTCCGACTACACCATCTTTGCTAAGTTTATCTCAGCTGGCAACTACAGACCCTCCGAAAGGAACCGGATTCCTGAGTGGTATGAATGGAAATTTCAATTCTTACGTTATGAATCCTCCAACTAAAGATCAGTTGTTTCAGCTATTTTCTCCTGAATTTTTACAACAAAACGGCTTTAAAGATTATTCCAATGCAGCAACAAATGCTACCAGTGTTTATACAGGAGAAGAATCTGTTTTTGCAGCTTATGCCATGGCAGAAATTAAAGCCAGCGAAAAATTTAAGATCATAGGTGGATTCAGAAATGAAACAACCAGATTGACACTTAACGGTGCAAAATCCACTACGGAAGGAAACGAAACTGTTATTACACCTTCTATTGTAGAAAGTAATTATAACGCATTTCTTCCTATGCTTCATTTACGGTACAATTTATCTCCTAAAGCGAGTTTAAGATTTGCTTACACACGATCTTTCATAAGACCTAATTTTGGAGATATGTCTCCGGGAATAAGTATTGACAATACAACAAATCCCTTCAGAATGACAAGAGGAAATCCCGATCTGAAACCTACTTTCAGTCATAATTTTGATATGATGGGAGAATATTATTTCAATAATATCGGAATTCTTTCAGGAGGAGTATTCTATAAGAAAATTTCCGACATTGTATTTTCAGATACTTCCACTATGAATATTGGCGGAACAGATTACAGTGTAACTCAGGCAAAAAACCTTCAGGATTCCAATTTATTAGGATTTGAAGCAGGAATCAATAAAAGGCTGGATTTCCTGCCGGGATTCTGGAGCGGATTCGGAGTTGAATTTAATTATACATTTATTGATTCTAAAGTAGAAGTTCCGAGAACAGATGAAAATGGAGTAGTTTATCATGATAAAACCACACTTCCCAACCAATCAAAAAGCCTGTTCAACGCCATTCTGTATTATGAAGCCAAAAAGCTTATGATACGTCTTGCAGGAAACTACAGAGGAAAATCAGTTGAAACGATCAATCAAAGCTTGGGACCAGAATATTATATATGGTCAGATAAAAACTTCACAATCGATTTCTCTGCAAGCTATGATATCAGCAAAAAAGTAAAATTATTTATTGAATTAAATAATTTAAGTAATGAGAGTCTGAAACTGTATATGGGTAATAATAAGAAGAGAATCACTTCAAATGAATGGTATGGAAGCAGGGGACAATTAGGAATTCGTTGGCAAATATTTTAAATTAGATACATGAAAAAATCAATATTAATAGCAATGGTGTTGACTTTAAGCTCAACATTCAAGGCACAGATCAGTGACAGTGTACGAAGAGTCGTAAAAATGGATGGAGCCTATAACTTCAGAGACACAGGAGGATACAAAACTATTGATGGAAAAGAAGTAGTCCTAGGAAGTGTATACCGCAGTGATGCAATCAATAAATTATCTGACAGGGATCTTCAGACATTTCAAAATAAGAATATCACTACCGTTGTAGATTTCAGAGGAGTGGAAGAAGCTAAAAAAGCTCAGGACCGTCTTCCACAGAATGTCAATTATCTTTTATGTCCCGCAGGAAGCAATAATCTTCCGACAGCACAGGATATGGCGAAATTAATGAAAGATAAAAACTTTCTTGCCGACATGTATGGAGAAGGAGGATTACCTTATTTTGGGGAAAGGTACAGACCTTTATTTGTAAAACTTCTTACTTTGCAGCCGGATGAAGCATTATTATTCCATTGTACAGGGGGAAGAGACAGAACCGGAATGGCAGCAGCTTTATTTCTTAAAATATTAGGAGTTCCACAAAATATTATAGAACAGGATTATATAGCCTCCAACTTTTATCTTGCTAAAAATCCTACTATGCAACAGACATATGCCGGACTTTCCAAAATGACAGGAATGAGTGGTGAAGAAATCAAAAAAGAAATGGAACTGAGACCTGAGCTCATCAGGACATTTTTTAGAGCTATTGAAAATAAATATGGCAGTATCGAAAATTTCTTTCAGGTAGAAATGGGGATTGGGCCTAAAGAAGTAGATATTCTGAAAAGAAAATATACACGATCATAAAATAACATTTACTCAGATTTAAATTTATAAACTGTTAGCTTAATTGCGGACAGTTTATTTGTTTTATAATGAATATTATTTAATTTTATCCTTATAAAACATTTGATGAAAGAAAATATAAAACTTCCTTCCACTGAACCTTTGATTAATTATTTTAATCAAGTGATCCCACTAAATGAAAAAGAATGCCAATTAATACATAAATTATTCAGAGCAAGACTCTACAGGAGAAAACAATACGTTCTTCAGGAAAATGATGTTTGTAATCAATTTAATTTTGTGATTAAAGGATGTCTCCGCATGTATAAAATTGATGAAAAAGGGAATACCCATATCCTTCAGTTTGCATCGGAGAACTGGTGGATAAATGACATCGGAAGTTTTCATCATAGAAAACCTTCAGAAATGAATATTGATGCATTGGAAGATACTGTGGTTTTATATATCAACTATGAAGATCTTATCCATTTATATACTACAGCTCCTAAATTTGATCGTATTTTTCGCATACTTATAGAGAATAGTTTTGTTACTCTGCAGAATCGACTTTTACAAAATATAAGTTCTACTGCTGAAGAGCGCTATACTTCTTTCAATAAAATTTATCCTCATCTTATTCATCGTCTTCCTCAGGTACAAATCGCTTCTTTTTTAGGAATTACTCCTAAATTCTTAAGCAGGCTGAGAAATAGAATAATTAAACCTAAATCTTAAACTAGATCAATAATATTTCTTAAGATACTTTATTGGAAAAAAGCCGATTCCTTGCGGATATTTGTTTTATAAATTTTAAAATATATTATTATGGAAACTAAAAAAACTGCCATCATAGGATTAGGAAATATCGGACAAGCAGTTGCCGGAAATCTTTCAAAATCTGACCGGAATTTTATTATAGCTGACCGGAATATTGAAAAAGCTAAAGAACTTTCCGGAAAATGGGGTAAGGGAACTGTTGCTAGTGATATTCCTTCTGCGGTCAAAAATGCAGACATATTGATTCTATCAATTCCTTTCGAAGCTATTGGAAGCTTTTTACAGGAATATTCTACCGACCTTGAAGGAAAAATTATTGTTGATCCTTCCAACCCAATTGCACCAGATGCCAATGGTGGGTTCAAAAAAATCATAGGAAATGATGAATCCGCAGGTGCTATTAATGCTTCTTTTCTTCCCAAAGGAGCAAAATTGGTAAAAGCATTAGGTTCTTTATCTGCCGGAACATTAGTTTCTGCTTCTTATCATTCTCCCGAAAGAGCTGTACTGTTTTATGCTACAGACCATACAGAAATCAATGCCGACATTGAACAGTTGATTCAGGATAATGGATTTGATGCCCTTCGTATTGGTGGTATTGATCAGTCTATAAGAATTGAAGTATTTGGGGATCTTCATGAATTCGGAGCTCTGGGTAAAACAGTTAACCTTTCTGAAGCCCGGCAGAAAATTTAAATTTAATTTAATAAAAGCCGCTTTGGATAAAGCGGCTTTTATTGAGTTCGGAACCGGACCCATTATTCTTTATATTCACCGATTAAAATAACCGGTTTAATTGTTTTTCCTGTTTCAGAATCTTCAATGGCTTGATTGGTATCTTCAAATTGATACAGAATTAACAAATCTTCTGATACTTCAAGGTTATTTTCCGGAGGCATACCTTTCATAAAACCAGAACAAACCAAAGAGATAAAAAGCATGTAATAGCTGTGCTTCAATAGCTGACCAGTTCTCAATGGAACAGCTTCCCAAAATGAGAATACTCATCAGTGCAAGACCAGAATAAAGAGTATGTTTTATTTTCCATCCGATTAGCAACATCACCCCAATGACCGCTTCCAATATAGGCAATAGATAACTGAACGGAACAATCAGTGGAGCAGGAATTACAGACTTTTCCATTGTAGTTAACATCCAGTTACTGAAATCTGCAAGCTTAGGTAATCGCACAAGTCCATGTCCAGCAAGCGAAACTGCAACCGGCAGACGCAGAAAGAAAAAGACGGTCTTAAAGTCTTTCATCAATTCCCTTATTTCTTGAGATAATTGATAATTCCAATGACATCATCTTTTCCGAAGCCTTCATTATGAGCAGATTGATAAGTGTCTATTAAAACTTTTGATAGGGGATAGTTTGCACCTGCCTTATTCGCCAAAAGAATATCTTTTAACATAAGATCCAATGCAAAAGCAGGTTCATATTGATTATTGACCAATAATGGTGTTTTCACTTTTGTCGCACCACTGCCGCTTGCACTTTCATTGATTATTTCCAGCATATCTTTACGTTCTATCCCCAATTTTTCAGATAGCAGAACCGTCTCCGCCAATCCCTGATAAATCATGGATAAAAAATAATTGATCGATAATTTAGCAGCAATACCTTTTCCATTTTCTCCTAAATGTTTAACCGACTTTCCCATTTTCTGCAAATAAGGCAATGCTCTCTGAAGATCTTTTTCTTCTCCTCCTACCATAATAATAAGAGTTCCTTCCGCCGCAGGCTGGGTGCTTCCTGCTACGGGAGCATCAATAAAAGAGGCTTCTTTTATTTTCACAGCTTTTGCTGTTTCTATTGTTGCTTCCTGAGAAACCGTACTCATATCCACAAATAATTTCCCCTGAATATTCAGAGAAATAATTTCTTCATATACATCTTTTACCGCCTGATCATTAGTAAGCATTGTAAATATAATATCACATTTTTCAATGAGATCTTTTAAATTCCTGTAGACTACAGAACCTTTTTTAAAATCATCTGCTTTTTCCGGAGTTCTATTGTATACACCAAGTGGGAAACCTGATTTTTCTAAATTTTTGGCCATAGGATGTCCCATATTTCCTAATCCTATGAATCCTATTTTTTCTACATTCATTTGCTTATTTTTCTATTTAAAATTGAGTATTTTTCATCAAATACTCTTTTATCGAATTAAAAATTATTCACTAAATCATTAATGACATTAAGTTCTTCCTGGCTCAATCTAATCTTAATAGCTTCCGCATTCTGAACTGCTTGCGAAACATTTCTAGCTCCCGCTAATGCAACGGTAATTCCGGGTCTTTCAATAGTCCATCTCAATACCAGCTGTCCCAATGTTGCATTATGTTTTTCAGCAATAGGTTTTATTTGAGCTAAAAGACTATTGGTTTTCTCTACAAATTCAGGTTGAAAATGGGGTAACCCTGCTCTGTGGTCTCCTTCCTGAAACTGATATCCTGAATGAATCTTTCCTGTTAAAAGTCCTCTTTCAAGTGGGCTATATGCCAGAATGGATTTATGATTTTCAATACAATAAGGTACTGTTTCTCTTTCAATTCCACGGTTTACCATACTGAAAGGAATCTGGTTAGAAGCCAGAAAAACTGTTTTTTCTGCTTCTGCCATCTGAGCTGCATTATAATTACAAACCCCTGCAAAACGAACTTTTCCCTGTTCTATCAATTGAGAAACAGCTTCAAAAGTTTCATCAATCGGCGTTGTAGAATCCGGCCAGTGGATCTGATACAAATCGATATAGTCGGTTCCCAGTCTTTTTAAACTCTGCTCACATTCATAAATGACACTTTCTTTTCCGGCATATTTATATACATCAATAGCTTTTCCGTTATTATCCTGGCTGTGCATTGCAAAGTCACCCTTAGCCAGATTCCAGCGCATACCGAATTTAGTAAGAATCTGTATTTTATCTCTTGAGATTCCTCTGATCGCTTCACCTACTATTTCTTCACTTGTTCCCTGTCCATAAATAGGGGCTGTATCAATAGAAGTTACTCCCACCTCATAGGAGGCTTTAATTGCATCTACTGCATCATTGCGGTCTGTACTTCCCCACATCCATCCTCCAGCAGCCCAAGCTCCAAAAGTAATAGCCGATACTTCCAGTTCACTGTTTCCTAATTTTCTGTACTCCATTGTATTTTTATTTAAAATTTACTATTTAATTTCCCCCACCTTTAAGAGGCCCTTTACTTACTTCTTTTCCTGACTTATAAACCGCAAAAATCTGTCTTGTATTCTTGATATTCTCTGCAGGATTAGCATCCAGTATAATAAAATCAGCTACCTTTCCCGGCTCAATAGTTCCAAAATCCTTATCTATTTTTAATGCCTTCGCTGAATTTTTAGTAGCCACACTGATCGCCTGCATAGGAGTGAGTCCGGCTTCCGTCATGAGTTGCAACTCCAAATGTTCAGAAAAACCCTGAGCGCGAAGTGGAGTAGCACCACTATCTGTTCCCATAGCTACCATAATTCCTGAATCAAATACCTTTTTAAGGTTTTGTTTAGCTGTTTCAAATGCTTTTACATTCGTATCAAAAAGGGGGGAGTTCTTCAGCTCCGCCTGATATTCCGGGGAAGTAATCATTTCATATACATCTACTTCCAGTGATCTTTTAAAAAATTCATTATTGATCCATTCCGGTTTTTTAGCATAGATATACGCAAATTCATCTAAGGAAAGAGTTGGAATGTAAATTACATTTTTAGCCTTCATCTGTGCAAGGGTAGCATCATCTATCACTTCATTACGGATACTGTGTCCGATTACATCTATACCGTCTGCTACCAACTGTTTAAGATCTTCCAGATAATAAACATGAGCTGCTACTCTTAATCCTTGTCTGTGAGCTTCATTAATAATGGCACGGTATACTTCCGGCTCCATTTTATTTTTATATTTCCCGCTAAAATCATCTACCCAGATCTTTATCATTTCAGGATTGACTTTTTTAAGGCTGTCCATCTGTGCAGGAACCTGATAGCCATACATAGGCCTGTAAACATGATCCATTGCAAATTCCAAAGGTGGAGCTCCGTCAAAAACTCCAAAACCATATCCTGCAGAATGAATTCTCGCTCCCTCTATTTCCCCTTTTGCAGAACGGTCTCTTAAACCGCTTTTAAACAAAATAGGACGATCCGTTCCCATAGACATGATATTTAATACTCCATAATTCTGGTATTTATTAAGTTGGGATAAAATATTCTCTTCCGTATAGTTTTCGCCACTTACTTTATTTCCTTTTATAGTCCCGATATGAGAATGGGCGGAAATCAGGGCGGGCATAATTGTTTTTCCCTTCAAATCTATTTTAGCAGCCTTCTCATTTATTATATGGTTCCCTATTTGAGCGATCTTTCCGTCTTTAATAAGAATTTGCACATTTTCTAACGGAGTTACGCCATTGCCATCAATAAGTCTTACATTTTCAAGTAAAAGTTCCTGATTGAATTCATTATCTTTTTTAGAACAGGACAAAAACAGGGTTACAATGAATAGTAATAAGGAAGTCTTTTTTAGGATCTGCATATAAAT
>NZ_JALAHD010000108.1 GCF_022712095.1 Chryseobacterium sp.
GTATATCATCGATGATGTTTGCTCAAAAGAAAGACAGTTTATCTCTTAAAAAGTCAGATAGTCTAAAGGCAAGAATCCATAAAGATCAAAATATAAAGCAGCATAAGAATATGGAAAAAATGCCTGTTGCAAAACCTAAAGATTCAATTTACTCAGGACTTAAGGCCCCTAAAAAGGATCACCCTGAATATAAAATACTGAATTCCACACCTCCGGAAAAACAAAAGGAAAAATAGAATCGGTACAGTTCCATATACTATTTTTTCAAAAATAAGTAAATTAAAATGTCTTAAAAATCTGGGACATTTTTTATTTTTGCGTTTATTTTCTCTATCGGGATGACAAAAGAAGAATTATTACACAAAGCAATAAAAATTGCCGATAAGGCACATAAAGGCCAGACAGATAAATACCATGCTCCCTATATTGCTCATGTAATGAGGGTAATGGAATATGGTAAAACCACCGACGAAAAAATTGTGGGGGTTTTGCATGATGTTGTAGAAGACCACCCCTCAGAATTCAGTCTTACCTATTTAAGACAGGAAGGCTTCCCTGAATATATTATTTTTGCCATCAGCTGTCTTACAAAATTTGATCCGGATGAGGAATATGATGACTTTATCAAAAGAACCGAACGCTCTCCCCTTGCAGTAGCTGTGAAACTGAATGACCTTCGTGACAATATGGACCTGAGAAGAGTCAACAGAGAACTCACTCCTAAAGATATTAAGAGGTTTAACAAATACCTGAAAGCATATCGCTATCTGATAGAGAAATATTAATCTGCTCCCGGAAAATCGTAGCTCTTGTGGTGGTGATCTGTACCGTCAATATTGATATTCAGTGCCAGATATATAAAATGATAATTTTTGTTGCCGGAAGCTTCAAATTCACGCTGCCATAAATATCCTGTAGCAATTCCGAAGTTTTCATCAATTTGATATCCAAAACCACCATATACCCTGTTTCGGGCAAATGTAGGCTTCATTGGAGTCACAAAAAACACTTCATCATATACATTGGCAAATAAAGTCCCTGGTTCTATTTTTTTAGCATTTAAAGGAACAGAAACATTCAAACGGTAACGGAAACGGTTTCTGGTAGAATGAGTGTCTGTCTTAGGTTCATAAAACCAACTTTGTTCAGCACGGATACGATTTTCAAATTTCACAATTCCTTTTTTAACATCTATAACGTCCTGAAGCCATATTCTGAATTCCTCTTTACCTAACCGCTTATCCTTATAAGTTACATATCTACCTAAGCCTATAAAAGGCTTATGATTTTTAGTAAGATTATAGCCTATTCCTCCTTTAATTTCGTAGTAATCAGGATAAGTGTAGTCTTGGATTTCACGTAGCTGACCTTCCGCATAAAGAAAAAATTTGGGATGAAATTTATAAGTTAGAGTGAGGGAATTAAAACCTGAAATGTGATCTTGAGCATACGAAAAAACAAAACAGAACAGTAAACTGAAACTAAATAAAATTCTCATCAAAAAATTTTTGGCAAAATTACAGTTATTTCACAGAAGGCCAATATTAAGATTAGTTAATATTAATATTGTATGAAAATCCTATATGAAACCACCTCTGAGGCATCATTACGCCAAAAGTTTCCGTATAATTGGTATTTGTAATATTGTTAATAAGAACATATACTGAAAAGTCTTTTTGCTTAAAACTAAGCTTCTCATCTAGTAAGTTATAGCTTCCTAAATTTAATCTGTCATTATACCTGTAAACCAATTCATTAGTGAAATATTTCAAAAATCTTGTTTCCAGCTTGGCGATCAGCTGATGCTTAAGATTATCCAGAACATATCGGGATACGAACTCATTAGACTGCTGGAAAGAATTGTCCAGATAAGTATAGCCTAAAGAATATCTCAGCCACGATAATAATTGATGATTCCATTCGAATTCAATACCTTTTGATTCTATTTTACCTACATTCTGTGCATACCATACAGGATCTTCAAGTGATCGCTTCACCCAATCGATGGAATTATCCGAATTTCTCAGGAATCCACTCACCTTTGCCAACAAATTTTTATTTTGGAACTGATATCCGATCTCAGCTGAAACAGCATCTTCAGGAACGAGATTAATATTTCCCTGTTCTGTCTTACTTGAATAATATAAATCGGTAAAAGTCGGAATTCTATGCACTTTTGCAATATTTCCATATATCTTGTGATTGGAATTGAAATTATATCCGACATCCAATCCCGGATAAAAAAAGTTCCCTTCATTAGAATAATTGGCCCATGAAATCCCGGGAGAAATATTCAGCTTTTTATTTAACAAAGAAAAATGATGCTCAAAGAAGAGCTGCGAAACAAAACGTTCTCTGTCACCTAAATTGTTACTTGCCAAAAACTCTTTTCTCAGCTCCACTCCTACTCCTGTAGTTCCCAATCCCCATGCATAGCTGGAATTTACTTCTCCTCCAACATTATTTCCTATATGCATATTTCTGTAAACCTCCGGCTTATTCCGTATATATTCATACATATCCTGCCCTCTTCTCCAATAGGCATTGGAACTCAACCTGAATTTTCCAAAAGACTGCTGATAAGCTAAACTTATAAGAGAAGCCTGGGTTTCTTCATACTGATCTTTAGCCTGAGGAGATGAATAAAATCCATTAGCTCCAAATTTTTTCTCTGAAAAACCGGCCTGTAAATTTATACTTCCTTCCTTTATTTTTAACTTACTCTGATAAAAAACATTTCTGATCTCATAATCCGTATTATACATATACCCCTGGGAACTGTTTGAATTGGCCTGGAGCGACTGAGAAAAACTGTCATTCCCTATCTGAGCGTGGACTCCCAATCCGTAAGATTCATAATCTCCTCCTTCTGCAGTAATTTTAACTTTTTTTCCGGGATGGATTTTAGTAATAATATTAATGACACCTGCATAGGCATTCTGTCCGAATCTCCTTGCAGCTGGACCTTTAATAATTTCAATTCTTTCAACATCTTCCAGATCAACAGGTACATTCATAGAATTGTGTCCGGTCTGAGAATCATTCATCCGTATTCCGTTCAGCAGCAATAAAACCTGTTCAAAAGAACTCCCGCGGAATCCGATATCACTCTGTACTCCATTGGCTCCTCTCCTTCTGATATCCATTCCTGGAATTTGCTGTAGAATTTCGTCAATACTTTTAGCAGGTGAGTTTATAATTTCTTCTCTGGTAATGACACTTATATTCTGATTTGCGCTTTTATAAGGGGTTGAAATAATTTTTCCCTGAACTTCAATTGTTTCTATATCCCCCGTTTTTTCCTGTGCCTGAATACAGACCAGAGAACCAAGAAAAAATAAACTTCCGATTCTTTTTACCATATATTATATAACTTACTTTAAGGGCTCCAAATGTAATGGAGATATTTAAAACTAGAAAATGATTATTATCATAAATAAAAAAAGATGTAGGGTTGCTACATCTTTTTTTGGGAAGTAATTTCTTTATCTTTTTCTCATTAAATGTGTAACAAGATCTCTGAATAATTTTCTCATTTCTATATTACATATTTATGAATACAATTTTAAACAAAATTAAAATACAAAACAATAGGTGAAACCATAAAAATGTAAAATTTTAGAAACCAGTTAAATAACTTAAAATTATTCATTGTTCAGTCATTTAA
>NZ_JALAHD010000109.1 GCF_022712095.1 Chryseobacterium sp.
AAATAAAGTAACAATATTATCTTTGTGTATAGTTAAAAATGTATGCCCTGTACCTACAGTTTCAGTCCAAACAAAAACTCCGCTTGGTAATATAAAATCGGAATTAGAACAAACACTTTCATTGGGCTCAGTAATAAAGGCAAATATTTTTATTTGCTTTACTCCTAATAAGTATTCAGATATAAAATGGACTCTTTTTATTGCAGTCTTCTTATCTGAATCAATAAATGTATTTCCGTTCTTATCATCCTTAAACCCTATAAGAGCACCGTTATCATAACTAATTCTCCATTGTACCCTATTCAAATCATTTATAGTCAAATCCTCTTTATTCTTACTAAATTTAGTAACAACAAAATCATAATTTTTTCCTCCTTCAATTGTATCGGGACCATTAACTTCTAAAACTTTTAATATTGCATTTTTTCTCGGGTTATTGACATCGTTATTCACTCCACCGACACACCCATTCTGAATATGTTTTCCGCTTGCTGTATTTTTAGTATAACCACTTTCTTCCAAGATACAACCACTTGCATTACCTTTTATATTCTTTGCAAATATTTGTATTTGTCCTTTCTTTTTTTGATCTTGCTTTTCCATCTTTTTAAGATTTATGCATTATGACCTTTCTCTCCAGACAAATTATGAATAGTCCCTTCACTATTCTGAACATAATCCTTTGAAGCTGCTACTTCAATTCCCTCCGCAGCATTTTTATGAATATCTTTCGCATCATAAGAATAATTCTCGCTTGCTATCTTAAGTATATTTGTTGCATTCAAACTATAATCTAATGTTGCATTCTGCCAGATATTTGCTCCCGCAGTTTCTGTAATATTCATTCCCACTGAGTTACTCTTATTCATCCCCACTGAAGTATTCATATTCTCACTTACAATAATATTCATATTCTTACAGTTTAGAGTCATTGTCTCTGGTGCTGTAATATTAATATTACTTCCCGTCGTGTCCAAATGAATCTCATTTCCGCTTTTATCTGTAATGATAATACTTTCATCCTCTGTAAATACTACCCTGTGACCACTTCTTGTTTGAATGGACTTTATCCGGTTACTTGCACCACCACCCAAACCAACTCCACCATGAAACATTCCTCCCATGACAAAAGGTCTGTCCGGATGGCTATGAACAAAGTTAACCATAACCTGATCTCCTATTTCCGGAATGGCAACATAACCACGGTTCTGAGTAATCTGATCAGTTCCACCTGCATCAGGACTCATAACTCTGATAAAGTTCGTAATATCATTCATCTGCCAGTCAAACCTTACCTGAACTCTACCCTGCCCTTCAGGATCAGCATTGGAAATAACTGTGGCAATCTGTGGCTGTGCTGACGGAATTGTAAATTCAGGTTTGGGTAAAAATCCGGTATCTGCCGCAATGGCTTCAAAACGTCCTGTATAATGTCCCAAAGTATCTATTTCATGAATTGCTTCCGTAACCATTACTTTAGTGAAATAAGTAGTCTCATTGCTGTCTTCTTTTCTCATTTTAAGATCGGCAACACATCCGGGATACAGGAAAGGAACTGTTGTTTCCCCTGAAACTGTAAAAACTTCTACTGCCTGGCTTCCCGCAGTACTCGTTTGTGAATTGGTAACATCCATATCAGTTCTGGCTTTGATAGGAGCAATACGAAGGGATGGTGTTTTAAAGATTCCTTTATTATTTCTATATGCTGTTTGAGCTAAATCTCCTTTATGAGCAACCGGAGTTTCCCCTGAAGTAAGCTTTGCATTACTGCTGCTGTTATATCCGTAAAAATTAGGATTAATATGAACGGCTTTTATTTCTACATTAATTCCGGAAACATTACTACCATATACAAGCTCCAGTGTTTTATTCTGTGGTGGTAAATTCCCGAAGTGCAACACTTCACCATCATAAAAAAACTGTTCACCATAAGCTTCTGCCATTCGGCACAGATAATTATAATGGGTTTCATCATATTGTGTACTGTAAAGGATCTGTGAAGAAGCCTTGGCATCTATACGATAATCAAATTTACCTTTATCTATACCTTGTTTGATTACCTCATTGGCAATAATCCCCATATTCACAGGCTGATCTCCTCCGAAGCTTTGGGTATGCGGGGCTGCATCCAGTAATATTGTTGGACTGAATCCCTTCAGAACAATGTTTCCAAGACTGTGATGCTCCTGGCTGAATCCTACTTTGGTAATTACACCAACAAAAACCCTCTCCGGGCTCTGCTCAACATCTTTATACAGAATTTTAACCGTCAGTCGATTACCTAAAAATTTGTTAGCATCTTCCAATGTGTGGCTTTGTCTAGTTTCCAGACTATCATGAGACAAAGTAAGTTCAAACTTATGATGTTTCCTAGTGCTTTGCTTGAGCTTAAAATGCTTAAAATGTGAAATTATCTTACCATTTATTATGACTTCTAATTTCACAATGCGGTTTATTCCTATGATATTATTTTCTTTGATGGCATTGGAATTATCTGGAGCCTTATATCCATCAGGTCTAAAGAAGGCCGATTCCGGAGTATTTTTCTTTTTCATATTGATTGTGTATTTTTAGTGTTTTCTTACTTATGGATTATAGAAAAATCAAATAAATTTTCATCCTATTTTTTACTTTTAATCTCTTTCCATCTCAGAGAGGTATCTTTATCTTTAAATTCAAAATAATACTCTGCTGCTTTCAGGGCATCCTCTATTGCTAAAACCTTTCTTGCAGAGTATGTATTGAGTTCTTTTCTAATCATTAGCTCTATCTTCTTAGTGGAAGTATGCCTATTTTCATCATTTTCTAAATCAAAATTAGACTTACCGGCATTGAACGATATAATATATTGTTCACCATTACCGCAAATATATAAGGATGTATTATCCTCTTCTAAAAGTATCTCAGTAAATTCCATTCCATCCAGACGGATAATATAATTCTCAATATCATGGAATTTCTTTTCATCGATAACTTTTGTGTCGTAGGTATTTCTTTCCCAACGATCAAATGTTAATTTCATATTACAATAAATTTTCTATTTTTTAGCCAAAGAAAAAGGCTTTTATTTGGCTTACTTAAAGAGGCTCTGTACCACTAGTAAGTCTCTTAATTTATAAATACCCAATTGTCAAATTTGAGTCTTATTACGATTGCATACTTTTTTGAAATGGGAAGGCCATTTTTATATACTAAGTAGTGTAGAATATTAACATCATTCTACCCTCGATTGATTTAATTTGTCTAAATC
>NZ_JALAHD010000110.1 GCF_022712095.1 Chryseobacterium sp.
AATCTAATACTATGGATTTATTTGGGATCTGAAATTTCATATTAATTGAGATCTTAAAAAAGAATTCTGTTAAAAAAAGAACAATATTTAAATGTAAAACTGTTTGCGGATTTTTCTGTGAATAATTAATTTTGAAAAATTTTCAATTTGAAACCAACAATTTCCATCGTCGTAGCCATTTTTAACCGGAAAGATGAGCTTTTTGAACTTTTAACTTCACTGACGCTTCAAACCGATAAGGATTTTGAGATCATTATTGTAGATGATGGTTCAATGATTGATCTGAAGCCTATCATTCATCATTTTGAAAATGCATTGAATATAAAATATTTCAGAAAAGATAATTCCGGTCCCGGATTAACCAGAAACTACGGTGCCAGAAGAGCAGAAAATGAATGGCTGGTTTTTGTGGACAGTGATGTGATTGTTGAGAAAGATTATATTGAAAATAGTAAAAAAGACATCCTTGAAATTCCATGTGATGCTTTTGGTGGAGCGGATAAGGCACATAAAGGTTTTAACCTGATGCAAAAAGCAATCTCTTATTCCATGACTTCTGTTTTTACAACGGGAGGAATCAGAGGAAATAAAAAAGCCGTATCCAAGTTCCAGCCCAGAAGTTTTAATATGGGAGTAAAAAAAGAAGTTTTTGAACAGGTTGGAGGGTTTTCGGAAATGAGAATAGGAGAGGATCCGGATTTGTCAATGACTCTTTGGGAAAAAGGTTTTAGTACTGCTTTCTTTGATGATATAGCTGTGTATCACAAACGAAGGGTAGACTTTGGAAAGTTTTCAAAACAGGTATTTCAGTTTGGATGTGCTAGGCCTATACTGAATCAGAGACATCCGGCTTATGTGAAAATCTCTTTTGCTTTTCCAACCCTTTTTTTGCTGGGTTATATTATGGGATTCCTTGAATATTTTATTTTAGGAAAAGGAATTATACTGGCATTTTATGGATTGTATACTTTTCTGGTGCTGCTTCATGCTTTGTGGGTAACTAAAAATATCAGTATTGCCGGAATGGCAGTAATTTCCACTTATATACAAATGTTTTCTTATGGATATGGATTTCTAAAATCCTGGATATTACTCAATATTTTTATGATGAAGCCCGAAGATGCTTTTCCAGACCATTTTTATAAACAGTAAAAAATAAATGCTGCCAATTTTAGCAGCACTTATTTGATAATTTAGAATATGGATATGTTTTCTGAATTTAGTACACCGGTTTTCTTCATGCATTCTTTCATTTTTCTGTAAGTTCGTTCAATGTCGTGATCCAGTCCTATTGAGAATCTGATTAAACCATCTGAAATCCCTATTTCTGTACGTTCTTCTTCCGGTATTTCAGAAGAAGTTGAACTTCCTGAGCAGGAAAATAATGTTTTGTAAAATCCAAGACTTACAGCTAAATAACCAAGGTTTTCATGCTGCATGAGTTCCATAAGCTCATTGGCTTTATCTACAGATCCTACATCCAGTGTCAGCAGACCTCCGAATCCATATTCTTCGTGGATCATATTCCTCATCAGTTCATGATTTCTATGAGATCTCAGACCGGGATAAACGACTTTTAAACCGTCTTTTTCAAACCTTTCGGCAAGATACATGGCGTTATGGCTGTGCTGTTTTATTCTAACATGAAGGGTTCTCATATTTTTAAGAATACTTGCTGAACGGAAACTGTCCATAGTGGGGCCCAGAAGCATACATGCACCTGTATTAACATTTTTTGTATCATTAATGAATTCCTGAGAACCGCAATAAACCCCGCCTACTGTATCGCTGCTTCCGTTAATGAATTTGGTTAAACTATGAATAACGATATCAGCTCCTAAAAGAGTAGGGGAAATAGATAGAGGTGCAAATGTATTATCTACAATAAGCTTTAAATGATGCTTTTTACATATTTCGGAAAGCTTTTTGAGATCTGCTACCTCAAGAAGGGGATTGCTGACACTTTCACAATAAATAACTTTGGTATTGGGAGTTATAGCATTTTCTATAGATTCAAAATTGCTGATATCTGCAAAAGTAGTAGATATATTGAACTGAGGTGAAAAGTTTTTTAAGAAAGCATAAGTTCCTCCGTAGATTGTCCGGCTGGAAATAATATGGTCGCCACTTTTGCAGATCTGTAGAAGAACAGAAGTAATAGCCCCCATTCCGGAAGCGGTAACGTTGGCAGCTTCTGTATTTTCCATTTTGGCAAGAGCCTGTGCCAGATAAAGGTTCATTGGTGAGGAATGTCTGGAATACAGATAGCATCCGTCTGCATTTCCTTCAAAAGTATCAAACATGGTCTTTGCAGACAGAAAAGTATATGTGGAGCTATCGGAAATGGATGGATTAACTCCTCCGAATTCTCCGAAATATTGTAAATCCTGTATCTCATTGGCTGCATTAAAGTATTCCATAGTTTTTTTGCTTAAAAATGAATTTATTTTGGAATAATTGCAATGATTATTTTGAATATAAGAATATAAATCTATATAAATTAATTTTTTTGGAATAAATGTTTATTATATTTGATTAATTTATATTTTCACCAAAAAATAATCTATGGACTTTGATGAAATCGACAGAAAGTTGCTTCAATTTTTACAGGAAGATGCCAAGCAAACTACCAAAGAATTGTCTTATAAGCTCGGTTTGTCAGTTACAGCTGTATATGAGCGAATCAAAAAGCTTGAAAATGCAAAAGTGGTTTTAAAATATGTTGCTATCCTGGACAAATGTAAAGTAGATAGAAATTTTGTGGTATTATGCCATGTGAAATTAATCCAGCATAAAAAAGAATATATTCTTCAGTTTGAAAAAGAAGTTATGACACTCCCGGAAGTGACTGAATGCTTTCATATAAGCGGTGATTATGATTATATTCTTAAAATCTGTGTTCGGGATATTGAGGATTATCGGAACTTTATGCTATCTAAGCTTACGACTCTACAGCATATTACCAGCACCCACAGTTCTTTTATAATCTCTGAGGTGAAAAATACAACGGCTATCGTTATGGAATAATTTAAATGAGCACTCCATTTTTAGAAGTAATAGGTTCGGGAAGATCTTCTTTTTGTCCGGTCATTTGAAGCAAATCAATTTCTATAGTTCTGCAGATTGAAAGCATAGGAACGTCAAACATAAGTCCGGCAAAAGGATTTTCAGAATAGTCACCTACCAGTTCCATAACGATATAGATCCAGCCTATGATTACACAGAAAGGTATGCATGTCCAGATTCCCCAGGTACCTAATCTGGCAAATTCATTGACTAATCCTAAAGGTAAAAGAGCAATGAAAATAATATTAAATACGAAGGCTGTACTGGCAAACTGTCTTGGTGAAGGAAACTTTTTAATCCTTTCAGCCTGTCCTTGGTAATCGTAGAAGAGATTAAGAGCTTCCTGTAGCTGCATCTGATTAAAGTCTGAAATTATATGGTTATTTTTTAACTCATTGATTTCTTTGGCCTGTTTTGAAATCAGATAAGTAGCAAAGTTTTTATATTCTGATTGCAGTTGAAGCTCTTCTTCGGAAAGGTATTTATGTAAGAAGATAGATGTCCTTCCATAATCTGGGAATCCTGCTTTGATAAGCCTGTTTCGTTTTACGTTAATAGATCCAAAGTGCTTTTTCAGGCTAATATGCTCCCATTCTGTGGGAACTAAAAGCTGTTCACGAAAAGTATAAAGCCAGGCAATGTGACGATAAGTAATTTTTTTTCTTCTTTTTTCCAGGTCTGTATGATTTCCGTTTTCTGTGTCAAAAGCATAAAGCATAGAGGTGAAAGCGCGGCTGGAATTCACAATACCTCCCCAGATTTTTCTTGCTTCCCATAATCTGTCATAGGCCTGGTTGTTTTTAAAACCTACATAGAAGGCTTCGGCAGTACCAATCAGGGCCAGTGGAAGCCATGGAATAGTCATCCATTGCCAGTGAAAGAAATAATATGCTGCAGCTACTACTGTACACCATATGGTAAGCCATATCAGGTGAGAACCTGCAAGATTAAGTATTTGTTTATAATTGATGTACTTTGTAGTGATCATAGGAATGTATGTGTTTTCTCGAGAGTTTTAACAAAATGGATACCAACCTGATCGGATTAAAGACAAAATTAATAAAAAGAAAAGCACATAGCGTTCAGGCAATAGAAGAAAAGACTGTTTTTACAACATAAATATAATGTAAATGAATGTCTTAGTTATTTATAAACAACTGAAAATCTTGAAATAAGCTGTGATTAATTATTTTGATCTTCAGCTTTGAAAAAAAGAAATCTTCAAAAAATAGAGATGCTTAATTGGCAGCTTGTTTTATACTATTTTTTTCGTTGATCTGTCTCTGTTCTCCATTCATCATCAGTTTACCATTATATCTTCCTCCGATTTCGATTTCCACTGCATTCACGGAAATATCACCGTTAATGACTCCTGATGCTTTCAGTTGAATCTCTTCTGCATTCAGATTCCCCTGTACATGACCAAAAACAATAACTTTTTTACTGTTAAGATCTCCTTTTATCTGAGCTTTGTTTCCAATGATAATCAGCTTGTCTGCTTTTACATTTCCGGATATTTTTCCGTCAATTCTTACACTGGTATTAGATACTATATCACCTGTTATATGCATATCTTCTCCTACAATTGAAGTAATAGCCTCATTTGTTGCTTTGCTGCTGGTGTTTAAGATCTTATTCTCTTTTTTGTTACTAAACATTTTTACATATATATTTAAAAGTTAAAATACAGCTCAGGGTTTATTCTTTCGCCTTTAAAATGGATTTCATAATGAAGATGCGGACCGGTACTTCTTCCGGTGCTTCCAATAGCACCAATGGTTTTTTCTCCTTTTATACTATCCCCGGCTTTCACATTAATTTTTGAGAGGTGTCCATATAAAGTTTGTAAATTGAATCCATGATCAATGATGATACAGTTTCCATAACCTCCTTTTTGACCGGCAAAACTTACTTTTCCTTCTGCGGTTGAAATCACAGGATCTCCCATCTTTCCACGGAAATCTGTTCCTGAGTGTCCTTCGGAGCCATGACCTGTAAAGGGATTGGCTCGGGTACCGAAATGAGAAGTTATTTTACCGTCGTAAGGTTTACCTAGGGGAATATTGACGATATTAGCTTCAAGTTTCTGGATATTCTTTTCGTATACAGAAGTTATTTTATTAACATCCTGTATTTCCAGCTTACTTTGGTCAGTTTTTTTCATTTTAAGACCTTGCAAACCTCTTTCCGCCAAGAATTTATTAATATGAGTGATGCTTTTATCGATAGATTCGAAAGATTGCTTTAATCTCTGCAAATCTACCTGTTTTCTAACGTAATTAGCTCTGTCAAGCTCCTGTTTGTAATGCTCACTGGTTTTCTGATAAATAAATATTCCGATAACAGCCAGAAGTATTGTCATAACAGAACCAATGACAAGAAGAAATTTTTTCCAGTATAATAAGACAAAAGTCGGAACCAGCAGCATTCTGTTTCCATGTCCCTCCGCATTCACGAAATGAACAGATGTTTTATGACTCAGCATATTATTAATTTTAGACCTGATTAAACGGCAGGACAAAACTATAGACTTGAAGTAATATATGCTAAAAGCAGCTCTTAAAATGTTGTTAACAAACGTTTGTTTTGTCTTAAAATATGTTAAAATATGAAACTTTACAACCCGCTAATAATCATTAAGTTAAATGGTTATTTGGAGTATTATTTATTAATATGGTTGTATTTTGGTAAAATATATAAATTTTAACTTTCTGATGTGAAATAAATTAATTGTAAATAAACTATGGGTTGAAAATTAAACAGAGATCCCTCTGAAATATTTCAGAGGGAGTTTTTATGTATATGGATTTTAATGTTTCAGCATTTTTTCAATCTTTTGGATCAGCTTTTCCGAATTAGGAAGCATTTCCTTTTCCAGAGCCATATTGATAGGAACGGCAGGAAGATCTAAAGAACCCATTGCTTCTACGGGTGCGTCCAGATAGCGGAAACAGTTTTTAGAAATTCGGTGGGCAAATGCTTCAGCAAAAGAATTATTCAGTTGTTCCTCTGTTAAAACAATACATTTTCCATGTTTTTTAACACTTTCAAAAACAAGCTCCTCATCCAAAGGAATTAAAGTTCTTAAATCAATTACTTCAACATTTCCCTGAAAGTTTTTAGCTGCTTCTTTTGCCCAGTATACTCCCATTCCGTAAGTGACAATTACTAGGCTGCGGCCCTTTGATGTTTCGTTCTGATCCGCTTCAATAATTACTCTGCCTTTTCCGAACGGTAACATATAGTCTGCATCAGGTTCAATGGTTTTAGCATCTTCAGTTCCCGGAACTTTACTCCAGTAAAGGCCTTTATGCTCCAGCATAATAATAGGGTTGGGATCATAATAAGCGGCTTTTAATAATCCTTTAAAATCGGCTGCATTACTTGGATAAGCTATTTTGATTCCTTTAATATTAGCTAATATACTTTCTACACTGCCGCTGTGGTAAGGTCCACCTCCTCCGTAAGCACCGATTGGTACACGTATAATATTGCTTACAGGAAATTTTCCGTTACTCAGATAATTTGATTTTGAAATTTCCGTAATTAACTGGTTAATTCCCGGATATATGTAATCTGCAAACTGGACTTCAACAATAGGCTTTAATCCTACAGCACTCATTCCTGCAGTAGACCCTATAATATAAGCTTCCTGTATGGCAGTATTGAAGACTCTCTTGTTTCCGAACTTTTTACCCAATGTTACAGTTTCTCGAAAAACACCTCCGATTCTTTCTCCGACATCCTGTCCATAGAGCAGGGCTTCCGGATGCTTCCACATCAGTTCCTGAATTGCGTGGATAGCGGCATCTACCATGACAATCTTTTCTCCGTTTTCAGGCTCACGGATCCCTACTTCCTCAGTAATAGGTGTCGGGGCAAAGATATGTTGGCTGACAGTTTCCGGGTTTGGATCTTCTGCATTTTTAGCTTTTTCAAAAGCCTGTTCTGCTTCCAGACGGGTTTTCTTAGTAATTTGAGCTAATTCTTCCTGACTGGTACCACTGTTTAATAGTTGCTTTCTAAGAATTTCTCCCGGGTCTTTTTCCCTGTGTTTTGTTAAATCTTCCTCGTCTCTGTAGAATTCTCTTCTTACACCGGAAGTATGGTGACCGATTAATACGGTTTTAGCACAAACCACTAATGGTTTTCTTTCCGACCTTACAAAGTCTACGGCTTTTTTCATAACCTCAAAGCTTTCTGCAAAATCGGTTCCGTCAACCCTCATTCTGCTTAATCCTGAAAATCCGGCTACAAAATCATAGGCGTCACAGGTTCTTGCTTCTTCCTTAGTCACTGAAATTCCCCATTCATTATCCTGAACCAGAAAAATAATAGGAAGCTGATGTAATGCTGCAAATTGAAGTGCTTCACTCACTTCTCCTTCAGTAACGGAATTGTCTCCTAAACTACATACTACTACAGGATTGTTTTCAAAATTCTGTAGTTTAAACTCCTGAATATATTTGATTCCCTGAGCTACTCCGGTTGTGGGAATGGTTTGCATTCCTGTTGCGGAACTCTGATGAATGATTTTAGGTTTGCTTTCATCACGGCTGGAAGGATGTGAATAATAAGACCTGCCTCCTGAAAAAGGATCATCAGCTTTTGCTAATAATTGTAGCATAAGCTGATAAGGCTCAAAGCCTATTCCAAGAAGTAAGCTTTCATCCCTGTAATAAGGGGAAACCCAGTCTTCTTTCTTTAATTGATATGCGGTGGCCAGTTGAATGGCTTCGTGTCCCCTTGAGGTGCTATGAACATATTTACAGGTATTCCTGTTCTCTTCATATATATCAGCCATTGCTTTGGCAAGCATCATATGGTTATAGGCCTTTAGTAAAATATCCTGAGAAACTTTTTCGTGAAGTGTATTTTCCATAGATAGCAAATATACATAAAAAAACAAAATACTAACAATCGTTAGTATTTTGCAGTAAATTACTGATTATGTTAATTATTCTTTAATTACTTTTCTTGTTATTGTTTCATTACCTGTTTTTATTTCAACAATATATATACCTTGAGTGTAAGATGACAGGTTTAAAGATGTCTCACTGGTATCAAGCTTTCCACTTTGTAATTTTTTACCTGATAGATCATAAATACTGAAAGTTGAGTTTTGAGGGGCTCTCAGCACTTTAACAAAATCTTTAGTAATAGTAGGTACTATTGCTAAGTTGTCCAGAATACTGGCTTCGTTATCCATTTTGCTTGTAGTTCCCAAGGTCTGAGACTGGCCGGTTACAATGATGGAATAGTTTTGAGGGGCAGAACTTCCTGCATTGTTTACCAGTGTTCCTTTATTTGAAATAACAACTCTGTATTCTCTTCCTGCGACAGGGGTATTAATTACAACCTGTTCTACGTTATCTACAGTGTTATCAGCTTTTGTTGCTGGTGTCAAAGGGTTTGTCGCATTAAGTTTCCACGGGTAATATGTCGTATTGGTTGTGGTGTCGATAATTCTTAGATCCAGGTCATTGACTAATCTTGAAGTTCTGTTGTTATAGGCCTGTATCCAAGTCATATTAGCTGGTAGTTTGTATTCAGGGTCCGTCCATGAAATCGTAACTTTAAGAGGCTCAGATCCTGAAGCTTTTACTATTTTTTCATTAGGAGTACCACTGGTTAATGTTTCGGTGTCGAATATAACAGTATTATTCGCTTTACCTACTAATATTTCAGCACCTCTTTTAGCATTGATCAATCCCCATCCGAATAATGGATCAGGACCTACATTTCCGGCTTCGAGCGCAGAATGAATAGTTAGGGTTTTTGCGCTGGCGGCATTCAGTGTTTGATTAGAAAATAAATCTTTATATATCTGTGTCCATAATCCGATAATTCCTGTTACAACTGGGGCTGAAAAGGAAGTTCCGTTACCATAAGCATAGGTGCTACTGCCTGTAGTGTTTTCGGCGCTTGAGGCATAAAATACATTGGTCCCTGTAGTGGTAATATCCGGTTTTATTCCTCCGTCGTCTCTTGGACCAGCACTGCTATAGAAAGAATGGACGGCATCGCTGGAAGAAGTGTATCTGTAATTATTGTTGGTAATAACATCGGAAGCACCTACAACAATGATATTTTTAGCTAAGGAGCCTATTCCGATACAGTCATATCCTTGTGCACAGTCAACGGGAGGTTTGGTGTCTGTAGAGGAAAATAGTGTTAAATTTCCGTTACTGCTCGTGTAAGCCGCAGATTCATTACCGGTTGGACCATCTCCAAAAGAATTCCCTGCAGATTTTACAATGATATAAGACGGGTTGTTATAAACAATTTGATCATAGTTCTGATCGTTGGTGAAATAGGTTCCTCTGAGGTCGTATGCAGTATTGGGGCTTGAAAAACCTCCTGTCCATAACCAGATGCTAGCTCCTGATGATAATTTTGTAGTAGTCCATCCGGAAGCTATACCATAGGAATGATTGGAGATGGCAGGTTGTGCTGTTAAAATCTTTTGAAATACAGAGCTTGTGTAAGAATTTCCTGGTAAGGTTGTAGTCGAAAAAGAATAAGAATTTATCGTAGAGTTTTTAGCTATTCCTTGAATATTCGCTGTAGTAGCTACTCCATTGAGGGTTCCTGTAATGTTAACTGTTGTGCTTCCAATAAATCCGGCTACACCTGTAGAGTGTCCGCTATATGCAAGAGAGCTGGCTTCTTTGTTGGTAATTCTTCCGGCTGCATTAGCAAAGGCCGGATGTGCTGCATATACTCTGCCTCCATCAAATATAGTGAATTTAATTCCTTCTCCATTATAGGCATTGTTGAGTCCTGTAATATTTCCAGCAGTGGTAATGGCATCTGCGTTGGAATTATATACCTGCCTGATATCATGTTCTTGGTAGTAATAAGGCTTTCCATCGGGCGTGAATCCTGCTAAGTTTTCTCTGTTATCTATAATTTCGTTTTGAAGCCCCGAATCCTTAGAAGTAGTGCCGCTGAGACGTTTTGCGAGATAAGAGTCGAATTTTTCGTTGTTCTCTCTGTTTTGTTTTTCAAACTCTCTTTTAAGAGCTTCATTGTCCTGAGCGTTTGCTAAACTGATAGCTAATACGCCGATTAGAAATAATTGTCTTTTCATATTGAATTGGGTTAGTTTGTTAGACGAAAAACATATTATCCTGTGGAATGTAATTGAATGCTGATATTTGATAGAATGTAAATTAATAATATAACATAATTATATATGTGTTATTAAAAATAATATGTTTTCGCTAATAAGTAATTAAATCAATAATTATTGATATAGACAAATGTATAGATAATTATTAGATGCAGTCAATTGATATTTTGAAGTATTTGATATGTTGTTTGATTTAATTGTATGATTATTAGTTATTTATAATAAAATCTATACGTTAAATGATAACTTAAACCGTATCCAATACGTATCCTGTCGTTTGCGCTGAGTGTGATTTTTTTACCTTGTAATATAGAAATTGATGAAAAAATAAAGGCTATTATATAAAAAAATAATACACTACCGTGAGGTGGTGTATTATCCATTATAATATTTAAAGAGATACTTATTCTTTAATTACTCTTTTAGAGATGGTTTCTTTTTCTGTTTTTACTTCGAGGATATAAACTCCGTTTGAGTAAGAAGACAAGTCTACGGAAGCTTCATCTGCGTTAATTGTTCCTCCCTGTATTCTCTTACCGGTCATGTCATATACATTGAAGACAGATTTTTTGGGTGCTTTAAGAACTTTCACATTATCTTTAGTAAGGGTAGGAGCTATGATGATGTTGCTTGTGCTGGCTGCCGCTTCTTTGGTTCCCAGTACTTCAGAATATCCTGTTATAATAATAGAGTAATCTTGGGTAGCGGAAGTTCCTGCATTATTTACTAAAGTTCCTTTATTGGAAACTACAATTTTATATTCCCTTCCGGCCACAGGGGTGTCAAATACTATTTGTTCTACATTATCGACTGTATTGTCTGCTTTTGTAGCAGGGTTAGTAGGATTGTTAGCATCAAGTTTCCAAGGATAGTAAGTGGTGTTTGTTGTAGTGTCAATAATTCTTACATCAAGATCGTTTATTAATCTTGAAACCCTGTTATTGTATAGATCAGACCAATAGTTGGAAGAAACTACATATTCCGGATCTGTCCATGAGATAGTTACTTTGAGAGGTTCGGATCCTGAAGCCTTAACAGTTCTTTCATTCACTACACCGTTTGTTAAAGTTTCATTATCAAAAATAATGCTATTATTTGATTTCCCTACAAGAATTTCTGCTCCTCTTTTAGCATCGATATATCCCCATCCGAACTGTGGATCTGGTCCTATAGGTCCAGCCTCAAGAGCAGAATGTACCATTAATGTTTTTGCTGAAGCAGCATTTAAATCCAGATCGCTGAATAAAGATTTATGAATTTGTGACCATAACCCTATAATTCCTGTTACCTGAGGAGCGGACATTGAGGTTCCGCTGCCTATTTGCCAGCTTGCGCTTCCTGTAGTGGTATCTGCTGTAGATGCCATCCAGATATCAGTTCCCGGAGCAGCAATATCGGGTTTTATTCCTCCGTCATCTCTTGGTCCTGCGTTACTGTAATCAGATCTTACAACATCCGCAGAAGTGTTATATCTGTAGTTATTGGTTGCAATGATATCAGTTGCTCCGACAACAATAATGTTTTTTGCTAAAGATCCGTATCCTATACAGTCAGCACCGGACTGGCAATTAGCTGTAAGGGTAGCGCCTGCTGGAAAAGCCGTATATCCGGCAGATCCGTAATAATAGGCGTTGGTGGTGGTTCCGGAATATCCCGGGCCGTATCCATAATAATTACCTGCTGACTTTACAATGATATAAGATGGGTTATTATATACAATCTGGTCATAATTCTGATCACTGGTATAATAAGTTCCCATGAGGTCATAAATCTCTCCATCGGCAACAGTGGCTCCCGGATAATAATTTCCTCCCCAGTACCATCCTGTATAAGGATAGCCGTCAGCAACCGTGTTGTAGCTCCATCCTGGATTAGTTCCGTATGAATGGTTGGAGAGTTTAGGCTGGGCGATTAATATTTTACTGAAAACTGTGCTTGTAGCAGTATTTCCTGGTAAAGTTGTGGTAGCGAACCGGTAAGAATCCATTGTGGAATTGATGGCTATTCCTTTCGTATTTCCAGTTGCCACAACATTTCCGTTAGAATCGGACTGGGAAAGACCTTGTGCTCTTCCTCCAATAATGCTGGCAACACCTGTTGCATGGCTGCTGTAAGCATTGGTGGCAGCTTCTTTGTTTGTAATTCTGTTAGTAGCGTTATCAAATACGGGATGAGTTTCGTATATTCTTCCTCCGTCAAATACTGTATATTTGATTCCTTCTCCGTTGAACGCTGCAGAAAGTCCGGTAACTCCGCCGGCTGTAGTTAAAGCATCAACATTGTTGTTGTAAATCTGGTTTTGGTCATTCGTTTGGTAGAAGTTAGGTACATCACCACTGAATCCTGCCAGATTAGTTCTCAATTCTTCAATTTTTTTCTGAGTTTCAGCATTTCTGTTGTTTCCAAATGTTTTGCTGATGTAAGTCTCAAATTTTTTGTTGTTTTCTTCATTTTGTCTTTGGAATTCACGGTGTAAATTTTCATTGTTTTGAGCATTTATCAAAGTAATTGCCAAAGTACTGATTAAAAGTAGATGTTTCTTCATAACATATAAGGGAATATAAATAATACGTAATTAAACAAATATATGTAAAAATATTGTTTATATCTAATTATGTTTATTGTAAATTCAATTATATTAATAATATGTTTATTTTTTTATATATTGATTTATTTATTTACTTGTTTTATTTTATTTTTAAAATATTTATACCGTAATTGAGTGGGCTATTTTTGTATAGTTGAATGATTAATATATTATAAATATGGTTAATTATTTATCTTGGTTATTGTATTTTTTTTAATGAATATG
>NZ_JALAHD010000111.1 GCF_022712095.1 Chryseobacterium sp.
CCTTTATAATAAAAGAAAAATTAAAATACTTATTAAAATAATGTTAAATATTTAAAAAAAAATATATTTTTATTGTCTCAAAATGAGAATTAAAAACTAACTATATATATGAATGTAAAAATATCAAGGGGTTTAGGCGTAATTGCTGTTCTCTATTTTACAGCAAATTTTAATGCCCAGAATAGAGGGAACGACACCCTTACTAAGGAACAAAAAATAGAAGAGGTAGTAATGATCGGTTACGGTACTCAGAAAAAAAGTAATGTAACAGGAGCTATTTCAAGTATAAAAGCTTCAGACCTTGAAGATGTACCGGCAGGAAGACCGGAGCAGGTATTGCAGGGTAGAGCCGCGGGTGTTTCCGTAATCTCTAATTCTGGTCAGCCTGGATCTACAGCTACCATCAGGGTTCGTGGTATTACCAGTTTTGGGGCCGGAAGTAATGATCCTCTATGGGTTGTAGACGGAATCGTAGTAGATAATATCGGATGGCTTAATCAATCTGACATCGAAAATATGGAAATCTTAAAAGATGGTGCTTCTGCTGCTATTTATGGGGTTTCTGCTGCAAAGGGGGTAATCCTTATCACCACAAAGAAAGGAGCCAAAGGAAGACTAAATCTTTCTTATAATGGTTTTCTTGGAGTAGGAAGTGCTGCTAAGAAATTAGATCTTCTGAACGCAACACAATATGCTACAATCATTAATGAAGCCAGAACCAATGATGGAAATTCTCCATTATTTGCTAATCCTTCTTCTTATGGTAAAGGAACTGACTGGCAAAAAGAGATCTTCAATAGTGCTCAGCGTATGTCCCATGAATTCAGCATCAATGGAGGAAATGATAAATCCACATTCTATTCTTCTTTTGGATACTATGAGCAGGAGGGAATTGTAATGAGAGATATCTCGAATTATAAAAGAATTAATGCAAGGTTAAATTCTACCCATAAAGTATTTGACTTTTTAACCATAGGACAGACTTTTGCCTATACACATACAAAATCTCAAGGAGTTAATGCTAATGATGAATTTGGCGGACCTTTGAGCTCAGCGGTAAATTTAGATCCTATTACTCCTGTAGTAGTGACTGATGGTATTGCTAACCAACCTTTCCCTTCAGATTATAACAGTCCATATATCGTTAGAGATGCTAACGGTAATCCTTATGGAATTTCTCACTATGTGAATCAGGAAATGTCCAATCCGTTAGCTTTCAAACAGACACAAATGGGAAGATCCAACTGGTCAGACGATATTATAGCGAATGTATTTGCAGAATTAAAGCTTTCTAAAAACTTTACTTTTAAGTCCAGTATGAATGGTAAACTTTCTTACTGGGGGAATCAGGCATTTACACCTTTATTTTATCTAGGGCCATCCAATAAACAGGATTCGTTTAATAGTTTATTCAGACAAACAGAGAAGAAATTTGAGTGGAGTACTGAAAATACTGTTACTTATCAAAAAAGATTTGGACAGCATAACTTAAATGTATTATTAGGTCAGGGGTATTATGAATATAATATTTCATCAGGACAAAATATAAGATATACTAATCAGCCCGTTAATAACTGGTGGGATGCATCTTTCAACTTTGACACTCCCGCAGAGAATATATCAGGGGAGGCTTGGGATGGATTACGTACGCATAAAGCATCTTATTTTGCAAGAGTAGTTTATGATTATGCTAATAAGTATCTATTTACAGGAACAATCCGTAGAGATGGATCATCTAAATTCGGAGCCAATAATCACTGGGGAAATTTCCCGGCAATGTCCTTAGGATGGAATGTTTCCAATGAAGATTTCTGGCCTCAGAATAATATAGTGAACAGCTTAAAGATTAGAGGGGGATACGGAGTTTTGGGAAATGATGCTATTGATGATTTCCAGTTTGCAAATGCTTTATCCGCAGGAAGTAATTATACTTTTGGAGATAATATAATCAGAACAGGATATGCACCAAGCACCCTTGAAAATCCAGACCTAAAATGGGAAAGAACTTCTCAGTTCAATATTGCGGCAGATCTTAAATTATTTAAGAATTTTGATTTGACAGTTGATTTTTACAGAAAGAAAAGTACCGATATTTTGAGACGTGTTGAGCTTCCTGGATATTTGGGATTGATCAATAATCCATGGAGAAATATTGGAGATATGAATAATAATGGGGTTGAAGTAAGCTTAGGTTACAAAAAGAACTGGGGTGACTTCGGATTCTCTGCCAATGGTAACTTCTCTTATCTGCAAAATGAAATTACAAGACTGGAGGATGATAAAGAATATGTAAACTTTGCTTCTTTCCAATCTATGGGAACAGTTTCCAGACTACAGGTGGGAGCTCCATATGGTTCATTTTATGGATATCAGAATTTGGGAGTTTTCCAGAATCAGGCTGAAATCGATGCTTATACCAATGCTAACGGAGCATTGATCCAACCGAATGCAAAACCCGGAGACTTCAAACGTCTGGATGCTAATGGTGATGGGAAAATCGATGAAAATGACTATGTAAACTTAGGAAACTCTTTACCAAAATATACATTTGGTTTAACATTGAATTTTAATTATAAAAACTTTGACCTTATGGTCTTTGCTCAGGGGCAAGCAGGCAATAAAATATTCCAGGGACTGAGAAGGCTGGATATTCAGAATGCTAATTATCAGACAGCTATTCTTGATCGTTGGACAGGAGAAGGAACTTCCAATACCGTAGCGAGAGTAACTATGGATGATCCAAATCAAAACTATACGAGAATGTCCGATTATTATTTGCAAAAAGGAGATTATTTACGTTTGAAGTTGGTTCAGATAGGATATACATTACCTAAAGAAGTATCTCAGACAATTGGAGCTAGTAAAGTCAGATTCTATGTGACAGGAGAAAATCTGATTACTTTCACGAAGTATACAGGATATGATCCTGAGATCGCAGGAGGAGATACATTTGGTATAGACAGAGCATACTATCCACAGGCAAGAACTTTCCTTTTTGGAGCTAGTGTTCAATTTTAAAAGCTTAGAAAAATGAAAAACAAAAGATTTATATATAAAAGCGTATCTGTTCTTTTATTGGCAGGTATAAGTTTTGGAGCAGTATCCTGCGACAACAGTAACCTTGAAGATGTTAAAAATACAGGGACATTTGATTCAAATAATTATTTTCAAAATGAGGAGCAGTCATTTACTGGTTTAGTGGCTACTTATGATATGTTGAGAAAATACTCCGGAGGATTTGAAAATATGGTAACTTTTTTCAATGCTGCTTCCGATGATTTCTATTCAGGAGGAGGAAGTTCTACCGATGGAGCAGGAATCCAGGGTTTTGCCAATTACAGTATAAATTCTGTAATCATGCCGGTAAGTTACTGGAAAGATTATTATCAGGGAATTGCAGCTGCTAACCTTTTAATCGATAGGATTCCAAATGCTCAGATGAATGATCAGACAAGAAATAGATTTGTAGCTGAAGCTAAAGTATTGAGATCTCTTTATTATTTTGAATTATTGAGAACTTTCAAAAATATTCCTTTGATTTTGAAGCCTATCACGGTGAACGATGACTATTATAATATTCCACAGGCAGATCCTACTGCAGTTTATGCCCAGATAGAATCAGATATTTTGGCAAGTATAGGAGATTTACCGGTGACGACATCATCTGATGCCGAAAAAGGAAGAATCACACAGGGTACTGCCCGTGCTATATTAGGGAAGATCTATTTGTATGATAAAAAATATAGTGAAGCAGCTGCTCAGCTGGAAATGGTAAACGGGACACCAGGTGGAACCAGCCAGTATGGATACAAATTGGTTGCTAACTATGCAGATTTATGGAAAGTTGATAACAAATTCACCTCTGAATCTATCTTAGAAGTTATGCATACCAATAAAGGGAATTCAGATTGGGGATTCTGGGGTTCAGGAAAAGATGAAGGAAACAGTATTAATGTAATGTTAGGAATCAGATCTTATAAAGTTACAGATGATGCTCCTGCAAATACACCAAGTATTTATTCAGGATGGTCTTTTAATCCGGTAACCGAAGACTTATTCAACTTTATGCAAGGGGACCCACGTTTGGATGCTACTATATTGAATGTTAAACAACTTGTACAGAATGGAGATGTAACTTATTCCGCTGCATATAGAGACACTGGATATTTTCTAAATAAATTTACTCCCAGAACATCAGATGTTTCTACGTTACCTGGTGCAACTGAATTGAATTTCCGTCAGAACTACATCGCCATCAGGCTGGCAGATACCTACTTAATGGAAGCTGAAGCACTGGGAGGTTCAGGAGCCAGGGCTCAGGCTCTACTGGATGCTGTAAGAGCCAGAGTAGGACTGGCATCTGTTACTGTTTCTATGCAGGCTGTTAAAGATGAAAGAAGAAGGGAACTTGCAGGAGAAGGACACAGATGGTTTGATTTGGTAAGATGGGGCGAAGCTTCTGCTAAATTAGGATCAAGAGGATTCACAGCAGGTAAAAATGAAATCTTACCGATTCCTTTCAATGAGCTTACCAATACAGCTTTAAAACAAAACCCAGGATACTAATAATAATGAAGTTTCACAGTTTATATAGTTTCTTTTTAAAAAGTACCGCACTTAGTTGTGTGGTACTTTTACCTTTTACATCGTGTACTACAGTTTCTTTAAATAAGAGTACAGATACCGTTCAGTCATGGCTTACCAAAGGAGATGAAAGTGTTAAATTGCAACAGCAAAGTCCACTAAATTTTGTAAATACAACCAATAATTATCAGAATATTGAAGTTGATGCCAGCCAGAAATTTCAATATATTGATGGATTTGGATATACATTGACGGGGGGAAGTGTTGAAGTGCTAAACCGTCTTTCGTCATCCAAAAGAAATGCTCTGCTCAATGAACTTTTTGGAAATAAGGATAATGCTATTTCAATCAGTTATTTAAGGCTGAGCATTGGTGCTTCCGATCTGGACAGCAAAGTGTTTTCATATAACGATCTTCCGGAAGGCCAAACAGATCTTTCTCTTGAATATTTTAGTCTGGCAAGAGATAAAGACCTTATTGCTATGCTGAAGCAAATCCTGAAAATCAATCCTCGCATTAAAATTATTGCAGCGCCATGGTCTCCGCCAGTGTGGATGAAAGACAATGGTCAATCCAAAGGAGGAAGTCTTAAACCTGAATATTATGGAGCATATGCCCAATATTTTGTCAAATACATTCAGGGAATGAAGAAAGAAGGAATTACTATTGACGCAATCACCCCTCAGAATGAACCGCTACATCCTGGAAATAATCCAAGTTTATACATGTCTTCCGACCAGCAGAAAGACTTTATTAAAAATCATTTGGGCCCGGTTTTTAAATCGAATGGAATTAAAACAAAGATTGTAGTATATGATCATAACTGTAATAAACCGGAATATGCAATCAATATTTTAAGTGATGCTGATGCCTACCAATATATTGACGGATCTGCATTTCATTTATATGAAGGTGAAATATCAGCTTTAAGTACTGTCCATAATGCTTTTCCGGATAAGAACTTATACTTTACAGAACAATGGACAGGAGCCAAAGGAACCTTCAATGAAGATCTGAACTGGCATACCCAAAATGTAATCATCGGTTCTATGCGTAATTGGAGTAAGATTGCTCTGGAATGGAATCTTGCCAATGATGCAGGCTTTAAGCCACACACACCTGGTGGCTGTACGGAATGCAAAGGAGCAATTACAGTTTCAGATGCTGAGACTTTTACCAGAAATGTAGGATATTACATCATTGCTCATGCTTCTAAATTCATTCCTGCAGGTTCGGTAAGAATTGCCTCTACACAGACGAATCACCTTTCTACAACAGCTTTTATAACTCCAAAAGGAAAAAAAGTGGTGATCGTACAAAACGGATCTCAAAATACAGAAACATTTAATATAAAATATAACGGAAAAACAGCAACATTTAATCTTCCAGGAAAGTCAGTTGCTACTTACGTATTTTAAAAAAGAACAGACATGAAGAAAAAATGCCTTTTATTATTGTTGGCAGCCTTCGGAGTCAATACCTCTGCTCAGAAAACGATTGATCAGAAAGTTTCCGAGCTTTTATCCAAAATGACTCTCGAGGAAAAAGTGGGACAGTTGGTGCAGTACAGTGGTTTTGAATATGCGACAGGACCACAGAATTCCAATTCCGCCACCGTTTTAGATGAAATAAAAAAAGGTAAAGTAGGCTCAATGCTCAATGTAGCCGGAGCTGAAGAAACTAAAGCTTTCCAGCAGCTGGCATTACAGTCAAGATTAAAAATTCCATTATTATTCGGACAGGATGTTATTCATGGATACAGAACTACATTTCCTGTTAATCTGGGACAGGCAGCCAGCTGGGATTTAGGACTGATTGAAAAATCAGAAAGAATAGCAGCTACGGAAGCTTCTGCTTATGGTATTCACTGGACATTTGCTCCTATGGTGGATGTTGCCAGAGATCCAAGGTGGGGAAGAGTCATGGAAGGTTCAGGAGAAGATACATATCTGGGGACATTGATAGGACTAGCCAGAATTAAAGGGTTTCAGGGAAAAGGATTAGGAAACCTTGATGCTATAATGGCTTGTGCAAAACACTTTGCAGCATATGGAGCTGCAGTGGGAGGAAGGGACTATAATTCCGTAGACATGAGCTTGAGACAATTACATGAAACTTATTTACCTCCTTTTAAAGCAGCAGCAGATGCTGGTGTTGCTACTTTTATGAACTCATTTAATGATATCAACGGAATTCCTGCAACAGCCAGTCATTATTTACAGAGGGATTTACTGAAAGGACAATGGAATTATAAAGGATTTGTAGTTTCGGATTGGGGAAGTATTGGAGAAATGGTTCCTCATGGATATGCAAAAGACAGTAAAGAGGCTGCTGAGAAGGCTATCTTAGCCGGAAGTGATATGGATATGGAAAGTCGTTCTTATATGGCTGCGCTTCCCGAATTGGTAAAAGAAGGTAAAGTAGATATTAAATTTATTGATGATGCAGCAAGAAGAATTTTAATCAAGAAATTTGAAATGGGATTATTTGATGATCCTTTCAGGTTCAGTAATGATAAAAGGCAGAAAGAACAGACCAATAATGCTGAAAACAGAAAATTCGGAAGAGAGTTTGGTTCTAAAAGTATTGTTTTATTAAAGAATCAAGATAATCTGCTGCCCATCTCAAGATCTACAAAAACAGTAGCATTGATTGGTCCGTTCGGAAAAGAAACAGTAGGAAACCACGGTTTCTGGTCTGTAGCATTTAAAGATGATGCCCAGAGGATCATCAGCCAGTTTGACGGAATTAAAAACCAGCTGGATAAAAATTCTACCCTATTATATGCAAAAGGTTGTAATGCAGATGATGAAGACAGATCTATGTTTGCAGAGGCTGTAGAAACAGCTAGAAAAGCAGATGTAGTTATCATGACTTTAGGAGAAGGACCTGCTATGAGCGGAGAAGCAAAAAGCAGAAGTAATATTCATTTTTCTGGAGTACAGGAAGATCTGCTGAAAGAAATTGCAAAAACAGGAAAACCAATTATTCTAATGGTAAATGCTGGAAGACCTTTGATTTTTAATTGGGCTGCCGATCATATTCCTGCTATTGTTTATACATGGTGGTTAGGAACAGAAGCCGGAAACTCTATTGCAGATGTATTGTTTGGAACAGTAAATCCGGGAGGAAAACTTCCGATGACTTTCCCAAGAACGGAAGGACAGATTCCTGTGTACTATAACCATTATAATACGGGAAGGCCTGCAAAAAATAATTCTGACCGAAACTATGTGTCTGCTTATATTGATTTGGATAATGACCCTAAATATCCATTTGGATATGGGTTAAGCTACACTCAATTTACATATTCTGATTTTACGCTGAGTTCTGCCAATCTTGCAGGAAATCAAACCTTGGATATCAATGTGAAAGTTTCCAATACCGGGAAATATGATGGAGAAGAAGTGGTTCAGTTGTATATCAGGGACCTGGTAGGAAAAGTGGTAAGACCTGTAAAAGAATTAAAAAGTTTTAAAAAATTAGTGATCAAGAAAGGAGAAACTCAAACAGTTAATTTTAAACTGACTCCTGAAGATCTTAAATTCTATGATGATAAACTTAATTTTGATTGGGAAGGAGGAGAGTTTGATATTATGATAGGAACAAATTCCCAGGAAGTTCAAATCAAAAGAATCAATTGGATTAAATAATTGAATATAATGAAAGTAGGGATGAAAAGTTTCGGGAAGTTTTTTATAGGTGGAATTTTATTTTTTTCCATTTCCGGGTGTAAATCCAGGTCTGATTCAGGTAAAAACCTAATCTGGAGTGATGAATTCAACTATAAAGGGCTTCCCGATTCTTCAAAGTGGAATTATGATGTAGGAGGACACGGATTTGGAAATAATGAAGCTCAGTTTTATACTCAAGACCGGTTGGAAAATGCAAGAGTTGAAAATGGGAACCTTATTATAGAAGCACGTAAAGAAAATTGGGAAAAGAGTCAGTATACTTCTGCAAGGCTTTTAACAAAGGGAAAGTTTTCTTTTCAGTACGGAACAGTCGAAGTAAGAGCTAAACTTCCGAAGGGAAGGGGAACCTGGCCTGCAATCTGGATGATGAGTGAAAATATGGAAAAGTGGCCTGATGACGGGGAACTGGATATTATGGAGCATGTAGGCTTTAATCCGGGTTTTATTCATGCATCAGTACATACTAAAAGGTACAATCACATTCATGGAACTCAGAAGACAGATACCCTTATTGTAAAAGATGCCAGCGAAAAATTCCATATTTATAAAGCGGATTGGACCCCTGAGAAAATCGATGTCTATATTGATAACCAGAAATTCTTCACTTATGAGAATAAAGAAAATACTGATGAATCATGGCCTTTTGATCGGCCTTACTTTATTATCTTGAACTTAGCAGTTGGCGGTTTCTGGGGTGGAAAAGAAGGAATTGATGATACTGTTTTTCCTCAGAAATATTATATTGATTACGTAAGGGTTTACCAGAATAGAAAATAAAAAGAAAGATGATAAATATGAAAAAACTAATCGTGAGCTGTTTTTTAATTGGAATAATCAGTAATGTGGACGCTCAAAATTATTGGAAGAAAACTACAGGTAAAACTGCCAAAGTATATCTGACAAATTCTAAGACCAATGAAAAAATGGCTGATAAGGGAACCGTTACCTTTGAAAAATTTGGTCAGCCTAAAGA
This sequence comes from Chryseobacterium sp., assembly GCF_022712095.1. Lineage (GTDB taxonomy): Bacteria > Bacteroidota > Bacteroidia > Flavobacteriales > Weeksellaceae > Chryseobacterium. The sequence goes on from NZ_JALAHD010000111.1 coordinate 9,253, forward strand.
AACGGATGCCTGCATTTTTGTAGATCCGGATTTTAAATATCAAAAACTTATAGGAATTGGAGGTGCCATTACAGATGCATCTGCTGAAACTTTTTATAAACTTCCAAAAAATAAACAGAAAGAAATTATTGAAGCTTATTATGGAAAAAGCGGATTGGGATATACTGTTGTCCGTACCAATATGAATTCATGTGACTTTTCAAGTGATTCTTATACCTATGTTGCAGATAATGATACTTCTCTGAAATCATTCAATCTGGCACATGATGAAAAATATAAAATTCCTATGATTAAAGAAGCCCAAAAAGCTATAGGAAATAACTTTACATTCTACTTTTCTCCATGGAGCCCGCCGGCATGGATGAAATCTAATAAGAGTATGCTGAAAGGAGGGAGGTTAGAGAATCAATATTATCAGACATGGGCGGATTATTATGTTAAATTTATTAAGGGTTATGAAAAACAGGGGATTAATGTCTGGGGGCTAACTGTTCAGAATGAGCCAATGGCAACACAAACCTGGGAATCCTGTATTTATACGGCTGAAGAAGAAGGAGAGTTTCTAAAGAATAATCTGGGACCCACGCTTTGGAAGAATGGATTTAAAGATAAGAAAGTAATGATTTGGGATCATAACAGGGATTTGATCTATCAGAGAGCCACTACTACATTAAGTGATCCTGAAACTTCAAAATATGCTGCCGGAATCGGATACCATTGGTATGAAACCTGGAATAATAAAACCCAATTATTTGATAATCTTCTTGAAACTCACCGTGCTTTTCCAGATAAATTTCTGGCTTTTACAGAAGGATGTAAAGAACAGTTTAATATGTCTAAAATCTATGATGTAAGCCTAGGAGAATTATATGGCAGAAATATGCTGAATGATTTTAATAAAGGTACGGCTTTGTGGACAGACTGGAATGTTCTCTTAGATGAAACCGGGGGACCCAACCATGTTGGAAATTTTTGTTTTGCTCCTATTATAGCAGATACAAAAACAGGAGAAGTACACTATACTTATGAATACTATTATGTAGGTCATGTTTCCAAATTTATAAAACCTAACGCTCAGAGAATAGGATCATCATCAAACAGAGTAGCTCTGACGTCTACAACTTTTATGAATGAAAACGGACAATTAGTAACCGTAATCATGAATGATTCGAATAATGATATAGATACTAATCTCTGGATTGAAGGAATGTCTGCCAGGCTTTCTGCACCAGCACACTCCATTCAGACTGTAATATTATAACTTCATATTTACATTTTTTTATTTAAAAAACA